>DASZVW010000472.1:0-1675 GCA_035546895.1 Polyangia bacterium | reverse complement strand
CCGCCCGCACGATCGCCGTCCGCCCCGAGGAGCGCCGCCCGGCCAGCTCGCTCAGCGCCGCGCGCGGCCAGCCGCCGCCCAGCAGCGCGTCGAGCGCCGCCAGCCCGGTCGCCCGCCACCCCCGCGCCTCGCCCAGCCGCTCGGGCGAGACGAGGTGCGCGGAGATCTCCCGCGCGATCTCCGGATCGCGGACCAGCTCGAGCGCGCGGACCGACACCCCTCTTAGGGTGCCTGAACGCGCGTTCAGGTTCAAGCCGATCGGCGGCGACGCCCGGAGATCACAGACACACGCCATAGACGGTCTGCCCGGCGACCGGCTGGCAGGTGGTGCCGGCGGTCGGGCAGTCGTTGGCGGCGGTGCAGGCGCCGCTCTGTTCCTTGCAGAGGCAGACGGCGCGGCAGGTCTGCTCGCACAGGAACCCGGGCGCGCACTGGGACTGGCTGGTGCAGGCGGCGTTCTCTTTCCCGGTGCGCGTCGCCTCGGGGCAGGCGCAGTCGACGTGGTCCATGCTGGCGGTCAGCAGGCAGGAGAGGGCCGTGGGGCAGCCGCTGGCGCCCCCGGCGGCCGCGGCGGCGGTGGGATCGCAGCTGAACGAGCAGGTGTCGTAGGCGGTGGCGGCGCTGCAGACGACGGGGTTGCGGCAGAAGGTCCCCGGCCCCACGCCGTTGCCGAGCGCGGCGGCGCAGATGTCGTCGCTGGCGCAGAGCCGCTGGCAGATCCGGGTCGGGCAGCCGAGGCCGGTGTAGTCGAAGCACTGCGAGCCGGCGGTGCAGCCGGCGTCGGCGGCGCAGGGGCTGCCGGGGCCGTTCGGCCCGGCCATCGCGCAGACGTTGGAGCGGTGCTGGCAGTCGATCTGGCAGGACTGGCCAGTGGGGCAGGAGGTCCCCGCGGGATCGCAGCCGGGGAAGGTGCTCCCGAGGCCCATGTCGGGCACGCCGGCGTCGCCGGGGCAGCTCGTCTCGGCGGTCAAGGGGACCACGGCCCCCACGGTGGCGCCGCGCCGGATGGTCACGATCACCGCGCCGGAGCCGATCGCGCAGCCGCTGGCGCCGATGGCGGTGACGTCGAACCGGACGTCGCCCGACTGGCTGCCCGAGAAGCCGATCGACAGCGTCCCCATGGCGGCGCTGGCGTCGGGGAGGATCGAGAGGCTGGCCGCCGGGTAGGTGAGCGTCTTCGTCTCCGGCCCCTGCGAGACCACCACGGTGAGCTGCTGAACGCCGGTGATCGGCGGGGACTCGAACGACTCGAGCGCCAGCACCACGAACGACTCCGGGCTGCCGCAGCCGAGGCCTCCCACGGCCAGCGCCGCCGCCAGCAGGACGGCGCTAGAACGCATTCATGTTCCCCAGGGTGGTGGCGGGGGGCTGCTGGGAGCCCGACGAGGAGACCGCGAGCACCACCAGCGCCGTGGTGAGCACCACCAGCCCGACCGTCCCCCAGAACCAATCCTTTCGGTAGAAGGGGACCGGCTTCTCCGGGCGCGCCTGCGGGCCTTGATCGAGCACCAGCGGCGGCGCCGGCGGCGGTTCGGGGGTCAGCGGCGCCGTGGCCGGCGGCGCCTCCGCGGCCGGGGGGGCGGGTCCGGGCGCGACGTCGCTCGGCTCGCCGGGCGGCGGCGTGGCGGTCGGCGCCTGGGCGGGCGGCGGCGGGGGCACGGGCTCGGCCGGGGGC
>DASZVW010000471.1:0-1628 GCA_035546895.1 Polyangia bacterium | reverse complement strand
GGTCGCGACTTCACCCGCTTCGCCGCCGACGTCGCCGAGTGGCGGACCGGGATCGGCTTCCGCGAGAGCTACCTCTACCCGGACATGCCGCGGCAGGGGACGCTGAAGCTGGGCGCGCCGCCCGCGACCCGCCGGCTCAACCACACCACCTTCAGCCTGATCCGCGTCCACGCCCCGGCCGGGCGCGCGGTCGAAGTCCACGCCGAAGCACCGGAAGGGGTGGTGGCGGGGCTGGCGCTGGTCGGGCGGATCGGGTCCGAACGCCATGGCCGCACGGTGAAGGCGATCGCCTACCGTGAAACGGGCGGCGGGCTGACCGCGACGCTCCCCGAGCCGGGCCGCTTCCAGCGGATCACCGCGGTCGTCGTCAACGCCGACGCGAGCGCCGCCGGCTACAGCACCCGCCACCTCGACTGGCGCTACCTCACCAACGGGATGCCGTTCCGGGTCAGCGGCCGGATCGTGCGCTAGACGCGGAGGCGCCGTTGCTCGTGGTCGCCGCCTTCAGCCTGGGCGGCTTCGCGGCCGGCGGCGCGGTGGCGACCGCCTCCTCGGTGGCCGCCTCGAGGTCGAGCGCGAAGCTGTCGAGGTCGGCCATCGCGTCGTAGTCGCCGATCAGGCCGAAGTTGACCTGCCCGTTGTAGGACATGATCCCGATGCAGAGCGCCTGCCGGCGGGCCAGCGGCACCATCGGGAAGATCGACTCCATCTGCCGGCCCAGCACGTAGAGCGGGAACTGCGGCCCGGGCACGTTGGTGACGACGAGGTTGAAGAAGCGCTGCGCGGGCTGCAGGCGGGCGGCCTGGGAGACGATCGTGGTCGGCGCGAAATCGGTGAGCCGGGTGAGGATTTCGGCGCCGACCGCCTGGCCGGAGGCCTTCAGGTCGCCCATCTCCTCGGTGACGACGTGGAGGCGCTCGACCGGGTGCTCGCACCAGACCGGTAACGGCGCCATCATCGCCGTGATCCGGTTGCCGAGCGCGCCGTGCTCTTCGGCCTCGCGGACCGAGACCGGCACCATCGCCCGCAGGGTCAGCCCCTCGGTCGAGTGGCCGCGGGCGCGTAGGTAGCCGCCGATCGCGCCGGAGACGATCGAGAGGATGACGTCGTTGACGGTGCCGCCGTGGGCGTCCTTCACCCGCTTGAGGTCGGCCAGCTGCGCCTGCGTCATCTGGAAGCGCCGGTGCGGGCCGATGTCGACGTTGAAGGGAGTGGAGGGGGCACCGATCCCGGCGCCCACCATCTTCGTGGTCGCCACCGCGCCGCGCACCACCTGGCGCGGGCCGCGCAGGGCGTGACGGAAGCCGCGGACGATCTCGCGCGGGCTGGTCAGCCGCTCCTTCAGCGCGTCGGCGAGTAGCTGGACCTCGGTCGGCTCGGGGCGGGCGAGCCACGGCGGCGGGGTCTGGGGCGGCCCCTTCGGCTCACGGTCGAGGTCGTAGAGGACGGTGGTGATGTCGACGCCGGAGACGCCGTCGACCAGTGCATGGTGGCTCTTGCCGATCACCGCGAAGCGGCCGTCGGCCATGCCCTCGACCAGCCACAGCTCCCAGAGCGGCTTCGAGCGGTCCAGCTGCTGGGAGAAGATCCGCGCCGCCAGGTTGCGCAGTTGCTCGTCGGAGCCGGGC
>DASZVW010000470.1:0-2083 GCA_035546895.1 Polyangia bacterium | reverse complement strand
ACGGGCGGGACGACGGGGACCGGCGGCGCGGCGACGGGCGGCGCGACGGGCAAGGGGGGCACGACCGGCACCGGCGGCGCGGCCACGGGTGGCTCGCCCGGCACCGGCGGCTCCTCGAGCGCGGGCGCCTGCGGCGCCGGTGACGCCAACATGCCGGCGCAGCCGACGCTACCGTCGACGGTCTGCACGACGCTGCAGGCGCCGATCTACGTGGCGGCCAACGGCGTCCCCAGTGAATCGAACGCCAGCACCTCGACGCTCCAATCGGCGCTCAACGGCTGCGGCTCGGGCAAGGCGGTGAAGCTGGTGACCAGCGGCTCGAACAACGCCTTCATCACCGGGCCGATCACCGTCCCCTCGGGCGTCACGCTGTGGGTCGACACCGGCGTCACCCTCTACGGCACGCGCGATCCGAACGTCTACGGCTCGGCGAGCGCGCTCATCACGGTCAAGGGGTCGAACTCCGGGATCGTCGGCGGCGGCGTCATCGACGGGCAGGGGGGCGAGCCGAAGGTCGGCAGCTCATCGTCGTTCTGGGACGACAACGGCGGCGGCGGCGAGAGCCCGGCGCTGATCCAGGTCAGCAGCGCCACCAACTTCACGCTCTACCAGATCACGCTCCACAACTCGCCGATGTTCCACGTCAAGCTGAACGCCGCCGGGTTCGTGGTCTGGGGGATCACCATCAAGACGCCGTCGAAGTCGACCAACAGCGCGGGCACCGCGCTCACCTACTCGAGCGCGCACAACACCGACGGCGTCGATCCGGGCGAGGCGGCCAGCAACGGCTACATCGTCTGCAGCCAGATCAGCGACGGCGACGACCACATCGCCATCAAGGGCTCGAGCTCGACGGGGGTCACCAACCTGACCATCGCCCACAACCACCTCGAGGCCGGTCACGGCATCTCGATCGGCAGCGAGTTCACCGGCGGCGTCTCCGGGATCAAGGTCTACGACATCGGGATCGATCAGACGAACTCCGGCACCGGCGGCGGCAGCTCGAACGGGCTCCGCATCAAGTCCGACTCGAGCCGCGGCGGCTTGGTCAACAACGTCACCTACAGCGACATCTGCATGAAGGGCGTGGCGAACCCGATCTTCCTGACGCCGACCTACTCGTCCTCGACCGGCAGCGACATCCCGCACTACACGAACATCACCTTCTCGAACATCCACGTGCTCTCGGGCGGCAACTCCCCGACGGTCACCCTCGACGGGTACAGCTCCTCGTACATCAACAGCGTCACGCTCGACAACGTCATCTTCGACCCCACGCCGAAGGTGACGGCGTCGTACACCAACGTGACGCTGGGGCCGGGGGCGGTCAGCTTCACCCCCTCGGGCACGGGCGTCACCGTCACCAACAAGGTCTCGGGCTCGTCGACGCCGAACGCCTGCACGAACAAGTTCGTGACGTTCTAGAGGGCGGGCCGGCGCGCCGGCCGGTCCCGGCGGCCCGCCCTGCTGGCCGGCCAGGGGTGAGCGGCGGCGGTCAGTCGCCCGTCGGCGCGAAGCTGAACGGGTAGGAGACCATCGCCAGGCCGCCGCGTTCGGGGGTGGGGAACTGCCAGCGCTTGATCGCCTCGACCACGCAGGACTCGACGGCGATCTCCTTCAAGGTCGAGCTCCCGACCACGGCCGCCAGCACGCGGCCGGTCGGCGCGATGGTGAACTGGGTGACCAGACGCCCCTCCAGCGTCGGGCGCCGGACCAGCGACTGCTGGTAGCAGTACTTCACCTCGTTGAGATGGCGGCGGACGACGCGTCGGATGATCTCCTTGTCGAGCGTCCCGCGGACCGACGCGATCCCCGGGATCGGATCGGGAGCGACGGCGCGGCGGGCGTGAAGCTCGCCCACGCCCGGTCCGCCGTAGCCCGGACCTGAGCCGGGGCCGCGGCCGAACCTCCCGATCGTGCCGAGCGGATCGCCGCCGCCGAGCGTCCCTTCCCCCTCGCCTCCGCCGCCCGCGCCGCTGCCGAGCGCGCCCAGGGCCCCGGCGCCCCAGGCCGCGCCGGGGTTGGCCGCGACCAGGGTGCCGAGGACCGTCTGCGCGTCGGCGCCCATGGCGGGCCCGTCCTC
>DASZVW010000469.1:0-13822 GCA_035546895.1 Polyangia bacterium | reverse complement strand
GCCGGGCGGCGGCGCGGACGCGGCGGCGGCTCCGCGGCGTTGCTGGACCACGTGCGCCAGCTCGTGGGTCAGGAGGCCGCGGCCGTCCGGCGTCTCGGGCGCGTACCGGCCGGCGCCGAACACCACGTCGCGGCCGAGCGTGTAGGCGGCGGCACCGGCGCTCTGGGCACGGGCGGCGGCCTCGGCGCCGGTATGGACGCGGACGTCGTCGAAAGGTTCGCCGAAGCGGCGCGACATCTCGGCGCGCACGGGCGCGATCAAGGGGAGGCCGAAGGGGGTGGGCGGGCTCCCCCGCGGCGGCGACGGCCCGGGCCCGCCCTCGACGTCCTTCTCCTTCTTCTTCGGCTCCGGCTTGGCCGGCCGCCGAACCGGCAGCATGAAGCTCGACACCCTTCGACTCCCTCCTTCCGACGCGGCTATCTTCGACGCCGCGGCGCTCTCGGTCAATCCGCTTTCTTGCCTGGAGGTCGCCCGCCTATTCGCAGATGTCGAGCACGTTCGTGCAGGTCATGCAGGAGCTGGCGACGCCGCGGCTACAGAGCTGGCCGCTCGGGCAGGTGCCGCCCGCGCAGGGGGTGAGGCAGAAGTAGCCGGCCGAGCGCAGCCAGAGGCACTGGGTGCCGATCGGGCAACTCGCGCCGCCGGCGTCGGGATCGCAGGCCGTCCGCCCGCGCGCCGTCCCGCAGCCGGCCAGCGCGGCGAGGGCGAGCAGCACGGCGAACGTGCGGGCCCGCCCGCGCGCCGCGGTCCGGCGCTCTTTGTTGCCGCTCCGGACCGCGCGCACGGCGTCCTCAGTTCTTGGTGATGGTGATCTCCCGGTCGGCGTTGCTGGAGAGCGTCCCCGTCGAGAAGGTGGCGTCGACCTCCTCGCCGGCGATGGAGAGCGTCCCCGAGACGTCGGCCGCGCGGTTGCTGTTGGCGGAGGTGTCCTCGACGATGGTGATCGGGCCGTCGGGCGTCTGCACCGTGCGCGTCTTGCTGTGCTCCTTCGACTTGGTGAGCGGGCCGGTCCCTTCGAACACCAGGTCGAGCGTGACCGGGAAGGTGGCGCCGGTGCCGATGTCCTGGACCGAGCCCGTCCCCGTCAGCTCCGCCGAGCTGAGCGACTTGCCCGGCGGCGTGTAGCCGCCGGTGATCCCGCCGGTGCCGAACTCGATGGCCACGCCGGTGCAGGAGTTGGAGTAGATGTCGACCTCCAGGAAGACGCCGTTGCTGGTCGTCTTGGGCGTCCCCGTCTCCTTGGTGACCGAGTCCGAACCGGAGAACGAGCCGCTGGCGAACACCGAGCCGCTGCTCCCGTCGGCGCAGGTGAGCGCCTCGTTCACCTGGAAGGTGGTGAACGCCTGCGACCCCTTGAACTTGTCCTTCTCCACGGTGGCCTTGGCCGAGGCGACCGTGGCGATCCCGCCGGTGACGATCACGGTGACGAGCGCGAGCGCGAGCTTGGTGTGCAAGGTAGTCTCCTATGCGAGGGTGAACGTGTACTTTAGCCGCCTTTCGCAATGTGAGAAGATGTTGTTTAGCTCGGGCTTCGCTCGAGAGAACGGAGAGGCGATGAGGATGTGGTCGAGACCGATGGCGCGCGCGACGCTGCGGGCGCTCACCGAGCGGATCACCGGCTCGCGCAGCGAGCGGGATCGCTGACATGTCCGGCGGATCACGAGGACCCCAGGGGATTGAACCGCCGCCGGTGGTGGCGGAGAATCCTAGGGTCACCGAAGTCCTGCGTGTATGGGCCGAGCCTGGGCGTCCACAGTACGTCGCGTTGCGGCCGGTTTGGAAGGATCCCGCTGCCTGGGGGCTCGTGCTGGTTGACGTTGCTCGCCACGTTGCCCGAGCCTACGAGCGCGAGGGGCGCGATCCGGCCGAGGTGCTGAAGCGTATTCGTCAGTTCTTTGACGCGGAATGGACCTCTCCCACGGCTCTCCCTGCGGATCCGCCGCCGGGACGGCAATGACCGAGGCGGTCGTCGCAACGAGTGGCGCACATGGCGAGCGGCGTCTGGCAGGGCCGCTGGTGGCGCTCTTCTGCGGTCCGCTGGGGCAGATCGCCGTGGGGCAGTGGCGGCGGGCCTGCGGTTTTTACGCGGCCGAGATCGCCGCCGCGGCCGTGGCGTTCGTCGCCGCCTGGCGGCCGAGCCCGCGCGTCTTCTGGCTGGCGCTCGTGGCTCTGATCGTCATTCGCGTCCTGACCGTGGTGGACGCCCTGCGGGTGCCGCGGGTTCATCCGCTCCCGCGCGCCCGCCTGGTGGTCCTGGTGGGGCTGGGGGTGGTCATTTTTTACGAGATCCTCGGGGTGCGGGTCCGGGCCAACTTCGTCGAGGCCTTCAGCATCCCCACCGGCGCGATGTACCCGACCATCGAGATGGGCGACCACGTCTACACGAAGAAGGCGACGCGGCCGTTTCAGCGCGGCGAGGTGGTGGTGTTTCGGTACCCGCTCGATCCGTCCGTCGACTACATCAAACGCATCGTCGCCGTGGGCGGCGACGTGGTCGCCTTGCACGACGGACAGCTCGTCATCAACGGCCAGCCGATCGAGCGCCGCCGCCTCGATGAACCCTGTGAAAAGGAGAGCGGGTCCGACCGGTGCAGCCTCTGGGAGGAGTCCCTCGACGGCCGTCGCTGGCGGGTCGCCAGCGACGATCAGTTCCCCGCCCGCGACCTGCCTCGGGTCGTCGTCCCGGCGGGGACCTACTTCGTCCTCGGCGACAACCGGGACGCCAGCAGCGACTCCCGCGTCTGGGGGACGGTGGCGGCCGAGCTGATCAAGGGGCCCGCGACGTTCATCTACTGGTCCAAGGGGCCGCGCGGGGTCCGCTGGGAGCGGATCAACCAGCCCGTTCGCTAGCGGGCGGCAGCTCGACGGAGAAGAGGCTCCCGGCGCCGGCCTCGCTGGCGAGCGACAGGCGCGCGCCGTGGGCCATGGCGATCTCCTTGGCGATGTAGAGGCCGAGGCCGGCGCCGCCGGAGCTGCTCCCCGGCAGGCGGAAGAACTTGTCGAACACCGCGGCCTGGTACTGCTTGGGGATGCCGGGGCCGGTGTCCTGGACCTCGATGACGGTGGCGGCGTCGGTGCGGCGGCCGCGCACGGTGACGGCGCCGCCCGGCGGCGTGTAGCGGACGGCGTTGCCGATCAGGTTGGCCAGCACCAGCTGCATCCGCTCGGTGTCGACGTCGACCTCGCCGAGGCCGGGGAAGATCTCGGTCTTGAGGGCGACGTTCTTGTCGCGGGCGGGGGCGGCGAAGGGGAGCACCGCCTCGCGCACCAGCGACTCGGCGCTCACCACGCGGCGGTGCAGCTCCATCCGCCCCGACTGGATGCGCGACAGATCGAGGAGGTCGTCGACGATCTGCTGCAGCCGCTCGGTGTCCTGCCGCGCCGCCTGCATCAGATCGAGCTGCTTGTCGTTGAGCGGCCCGACGCTCTCCTCGGCGCAGAGGTGGACCGCCATCCGCAGCGAGGTGAGCGGCGTGCGGAACTCGTGCGCCACCGTGGCCACCAGGTTGTTCTTCAGCTCGTCGAAGCGGAGCACGCGGGTCACGTCCTGCAGGATGATGGTCACCCCCACCAGGCCCCCCTGCTCGGTGGTGACGCGGGAGGCGCGCGGGAGGAGAAAGAGATCGTTGCCGTCGCCACCCGGGACCGCCACCCGCACCGCCTCGTCGAAGCCGGCCGGCGCGTAGCCGGCGTCGTCGGAGAGGACCTTGGCGCGCACCCGCTCGACCACCGTCCGGATCTGGGGCTCGGCGCGGGCGAGCGGGGCGCCGGTCGCCTCCTCGACGGTGACGTGCAGGATCCGCTCGGCGGCTCGATTGGCCGACAGCAGCTGCCCCTGGAGGTCGAAGATCAGGATCGGATCGGGGAGGCTGTCGATCGCGGCCTGCGCCTGCTGCTGCGCCTGCAAGAGCTCGCCCAGCGAGCTGTGGCGGTACTGGGCCAGGCGATCGGCCATCAGGTTGAAGTCGCGCGCCAGGGCGCCGATCTCGTCCTGGCGGCTCACCTTGGCCCGCACCTCCATGTCCCCCTCGCCGAGGCGGCGCGCCGTCTGGCCCAGCACCGAGAGCGGGCGCAGGATCCGCCGGGTCAGCACCGTCGAGGCCAAGAGGCCGATGAGCGAGGCCAGCAGCGCGGTGGCGACCATCAGCGCGTTGGAGCGCTCGGCCGCCCGCCGCGCCTGATCGCGCTTGCGCACCATGGCGTCCTGGTTGAGATCGAGGATCCGGTCGGCGGCGTTCTTGGTGGCGACGAACAGAGGGTTCATCGTCCGGAAGTAGTCGGCCTCCAGCGCGCCGTGGTCGGTGCCGGCGGCGAAGCGGGCGTAGGCGGCGCGGTAGGCGGCCCAGCTCCGGCGGAGCACGGCGGTCGCCTCCGGCTCGCCCCGCTCGGTGATGTTGCTCTGCTGGGTGTCGAGCGCCTGCTCGAACCGGGTGAAGTTCTCCGCCGCCTGCTGGGTCCCGCGCGCGCGCTCGCCGGCCACGATGAACATGGCCGCGCTGTCGATGCGCTCCAGCGCCTCCTTCATCCGCTCGGCGGCCAGCACGCTGCGGTAGTTGTCCTGCAGGATCGAGGCGGCGTTGCGCCCCAGCGTCCCGTTGGTGAGCGCCGAGAGGATGGCGATCAGGATGAGCGCCGCCGCCAGCGGGATCTCGGCCAGCAGGATCTTCGCGCGCAGGGTCACCGCGGCAGCTCCTTGACCGGCTCCTCGTCGATGGAGGCGATGAGGACGTCGAACCCCTCCGCCTCCTGCACGAGGCGCATGGCCACCGTGCGTCCCAGGAGCTGCCGCCACCAGGGGGCGCGCGAGCGGCCCACGATGATCTGGCCGACGCCGTGCGAGCGCGCGAAGTCGAGCAGCGCCGCCGCCGGATCGTCCGACTTGAGGTGGACCACCTCGGCGCCCAGCTCCCGCGCGCTCTCGGCGTTGGCCAGCAGGTGGCGCTGCGCCTCGGCGTCGATGAGGTGCGGCGCCTCGCGCGGCGTCTCCACGTAGACCACGAACCAGTCGGTGTTGAGGCGGCCGGCGAAGCGCGAGCCGCGGCGCAGGAGGGCCCCGGCGCGGGTCGGCAGCGACGACATGCAGACCATCACCCGGCCGGTGACCGCGCCGCCGCGGCCGGCGTCGCCGTTCGCCGCGACGGCCTCGCCGTGCCGCCGGCGGTCGCCGCGGTCGAGGCTCTCGGCCACCTCGCGCAGCGCCAGCTCCCGCAGCGTCGCCAGGTGGCGGTCCTTGAAGAAGTGCTCCAGCGCCCAGGGGACCTTGTCGGCGGCGTAGATCTTCCCGCTCTGCAGCCGCTCCAGCAGGTCCTCGACCGCCAGGTCGAGGTTCACCACCTGGTCGGCGCGCTTCAAGAAGCTGTCGGGGACCGTCTCCCGGATGGTCACCCCGGTCACCCGCTGGACCACGTCGGTGAGGCTCTCCAGGTGCTGGATGTTGAAGGCGCCGATCACGTTGATCCCGGCGTCGAGCAGCGCCAGCACGTCCTGGTAGCGGCGGCGGTTGCGGCTGCCGGGGGCGTTGGTGTGGGCGATCTCGTCGACCACCGTGATCTCCGGCTTGCGCTCCAGGATCCCCTCGAGGTCCATCTCCTCGATGGTGACGCCGCGGTACTGGAACGCCTTGCGGGGGACGGCCGGCAGCCCGGCCACGAGCGCCGCCGTCTCGGCCCGCCCGTGCGTCTCCACGAACCCCAGCGCCACGTCGACGCCGCGCCGCTCGAGCGCGTGCGCCTCCTCCAGCATGCGGTAGGTCTTGCCGACGCCGGCGGCGAACCCGATGTAGAGCTTGAGCCGGCCGCGCTTGGCGCGCCGGAGCATCTCGAGGAAGTCCTCGGGACGGCTTTGGCGATCGGCGTCGCCCGGCCGCGCCACGACCTAGGTTCCTTCGTACTTCTTGCGTTTGCGCCAGAGCGTCGAGGCGTCGATCCCCAGCAGCGCGGCGGCCTCCTCGACCTTGGGGACCCGCTCCAGCACCGCGAGGATGTGCTCGCGCTCGACCTCGTCGACGGTGAAGTCGCCGCCCACCGCCGGCCGCCGCTGCGCCGCCCGCGGCACCCGCGTCGGCAGCGCCTCCGGCTCGACGACCGAGGTCGGCCAGAGGATGGCGATCCGCTCGATGGTGTTGCGCAGCTCGCGGACATTTCCAGGCCAGTCGTGCTGCTCGAGCGCCAGCGCCGCCGCCGGCGAGATCTCGGGCGCCATCGGCCGGGTGGCCCGGGTGAAGGTGCTCAGGAAGGCGCGCGCCAGCGGCAGGATGTCCTCGCGCCGCTCGCGCAAGGGGGGCATCCGCACCTCGACGACGTTGAGGCGGTAGTAGAGGTCCTCGCGGAAGCGCCCGGCCTTGACGTCGGCCTCCAGGTCCCGGTTGGTGGCGGCAATGATCCGCACGTCGCCGTGCCGCGTGCGCGTCTCGCCGACCCGCTCGAAGTCCTTCTCCTGCAGGAAGCGCAGCAGCTTGCTCTGCAGCGCCGGGGGGATCTCGCCGATCTCGTCGAGGAACAGCGTCCCCCCCTCGGCCACCTCGACGCGCCCCGCCTGGTCGCGGATGGCGCCGGTGAAGGCCCCCTTGGCGTGCCCGAACAGCTCGCTGGCCAAGAGCTCCTCGGAGAGCGTCGGGCAGTTGGTGACCACGAACGGCGCCGCCGCGCGCGGGCTCTGCCGGTGGATGGCGCGCGCCAGGATGCTCTTGCCGGTGCCGTTCTCGCCGGTGACGAGGACCGGCGCGTCGGTGACCGCCACCCGCGCGGCGGTGTCGAGCACCGCGTGCATGGCGGCCGAGCGACTGGCGATCTCGACGTCGGGGACCTCCTCGGCCAGCCGCCGCTCGAGCTCGGCGACCCGCGCCGTCAGGTGGCGCTGGGTCTTGAACTTCTCCAGCAGGTGGCGGATCTGCGCCGGGGTGAACGGCTTGGGCAGGTAGTCCCAGGCCCCGCGGCGCATCGCCTCCACCGCCGTCTCGATCGTCCCGTAGGCGGTGATGAGGACGACGGCCAGGTTGGCCTCCTCGCCCAGCAGCTTGGGGAGCAGATCGAGCCCGCTCTCGCTCCCCAGCGCCAGGTCGACGAACGCCAGGTCGTACGGCTGGCGGCCGACGGCGCCCAGCGCCGCCTCGCCGGTGCCGACCGCGGTCGCCTGGGCGCCCAGCCCCTCCAGGCAGACGGTCAGGGTCGAGCGGATGTTCTTCTCGTCGTCGACGATCAGGATGCGGAGGCCGGCGGCGATGGCGGCGGCGGACGACTCGGCGTGGGGCATGGGGGCGATCGGAATCCTACCTCGTTCCGGCGACGGCGGCGCCGGGCGCGCCGGCCGGGCGGCCGAACTGCTGGTCGAGCGCCAGATTGAGGTCCAGCACGTTGACGCGCGGCTCGCCCAGGAAGCCGAGATCGCGCCCCTGGACGTGGCGGTCGATGACGGCGCGCACCCGGTCCTCGGTCAAGCCGCGGGCGCGGGCGATCCGCGGCGCCTGCCAGAGCGCGGCCTCGGGCGGCAGCTCGGGGTCGAGCCCGCTGGCGGAGGCGGTCACCAGCGCGTCGGGGACCGGGAGCGGCGCCTCGGGGTTCTCCTTGCGCAGCCGCGCCACGTCGCCGGCCACCCGGTCGCGCAGCTTCTTCGAGGTGGTGCCGAAGTTCGACCCCGAGGAGGCGGTGGCGTCGTAGCCGTTGCCGGCGGCCGAGGGGCGCCCCTGCAGGTAGGCGGGCCAGGCGAAGGCCTGGCCGATCAGCGCCGAGCCGACCACCTGGCCGCTGTCGTTGCGGACCAGGCTCCCACCGGCGCGGTCGCCGAACAGCGCCTCGGCGGCGCCGGTGGTGGCCAGTGGATAGAGGACGCCGGTCAGGATCAGCGTGACCAGCGTGGCGCGCAGCGCGATGACGATCTCTTTACGCATGACGGACCTCAGACCAGGTGGAGGGCCGCGAGGGCCAGGTCGATGAGCTTGATGCCGGCGAAGGGGGCGATGACGCCGCCCACGCCGTAGACGAGCAGCGAGCGGCGCAGGATGGTCGCCGCGCCGAGCGGCCGGTAGCGCACCCCGCGCAGCGCCAGCGGGATGAGCAGGACGATGATGACCGCGTTGAAGATGACCGCCGAGAGGATGGCCGAGAAGGGGGACGACAGGCGCATCACGTTGAGCGGCGCGATCTCGGGGAAGACCACCACGAACAGCGCCGGCAGGATGGCGAAGTACTTGGCCACGTCGTTGGCGATCGAGAAGGTGGTCAGCGTCCCGCGCGTCATGAGGAGCTGCTTGCCGACCTCGACGATCTCCAGGAGCTTCGTCGGGTTGGAGTCGAGGTCGACCATGTTGCCGGCCTCCTTGGCGGCCTGGGTGCCGCTGTTCATGGCCACGCCGACGTCGGCCTGGGCCAGCGCCGGGGCGTCGTTGGTGCCGTCGCCGGTCATGGCCACCAGCTTCCCCTTGGCCTGCTCCTCCTTGATGAGCCGCATCTTGGTCTCGGGGGTCGCCTCGGCCAGGAAGTCGTCGACGCCGGCCTCGCGGGCGATGGCGGCCGCGGTGCGCGGGTTGTCGCCGGTGATCATCACGGTGCGGATCCCCATGGCGCGGAAGCGCTCGAACCGCTCGCGGATGCCGGCCTTGACCACGTCCTTGAGGTGGATGACGCCGAGGACGGTCGTCCCCTCGCTGACGGCCAGCGGCGTGCCGCCCCCGTCGCCGATGCGGGCGGCGATCTCGGCGAGCTGCGGCGGCACCGTCCCCCGGGCCTCGGTCACGTGGCGGGCGACCGAGTCGACGGCCCCCTTGCGGATCCGGCGCCCGGCGAGGTCGAGCCCGCTCATGCGCGTCTGGGCGGTGAACGGCACGAAGGTCCCCTGCTCGGCCGCGGCCGCGGCCACGGCGGAGGAGGCGTACCCCTCGCGCGCCAGCGTCACGATCGAGCGCCCCTCCGGCGTCTCGTCGGCCAGGCTGGCCAGCAGCGCCGCCTCGGCCAGCGCCTCGACCCGCACGCCCGGCATCGGCAGGAGCTCGGTGGCCATCCGGTTGCCGTGGGTGATGGTGCCGGTCTTGTCGAGCAGCAGCGTGTCGACGTCGCCGGCCGCCTCGACGGCGCGGCCGCTGGTGGCGATCACGTTCTTCTTGAGCAGCCGGTCCATCCCGGCGATCCCGATCGCCGACAGCAGCCCGCCGATGGTGGTGGGGATGAGGCAGACCAGGAGCGCGACGACCGCGGTCGCGGAGAGCGCCAGCGCCCCGTACTTGGCCAGCGGCACCAGCGTCACGCAGGCCAGCAGGAAGACGATGGTCAACCCGACCAGCAGGATGTGGAGCGCGATCTCGTTGGGCGTCTTCTGGCGCGCGGCCCCCTCGACCAGGGAGATCATCCGGTCGAGGAACGACTCGCCGGGATCGCTGACGATGCGGACCACGATCCGATCGGACAGGACCTTGGTGCCGCCGGTGACCGCCGAGCGGTCGCCGCCGCTCTCCCGGATGACGGGCGCCGACTCGCCGGTGATGGCCGACTCGTCGACGGAGGCGATCCCCTCGACGATCTCGCCGTCGCCCGGGATGAGCTGGTTGGCCTCCACGACGACGAGGTCGCCCTTGCGGAGCAGCGAGGAGGCCACCTCCTCCTCGATCAAGTTCGGGGACCCAGGGAGGGTCCCCGCGCCCCCCCGCGAAGGACTCCGCTCGGCGGAGCCGAGCTCCGTCCACGCGATCGTCCCCCCTTTCTTGTCGAGGAGGCGGCGGGCCATGGTCTCCTTGCGCATCTTGCGGAGCGTCTCCGCCTGCGCGCGGCCGCGCCCCTCGGCGATGGCCTCCGCGAAGTTGGCGAACAGGACGGTGAACCAGAGCCAGAGCGAGACGGCGCCGGTGAACCAGAGCGGCGCGTGCTCGGCCGAGCGGACGAGGAGGTCGCGCACCACCAGCAGCGTGGTGAGCGCGCTGCCGACCTCGACCACGAACATGACCGGGTTCTTGGCCACCATCTTGGGCGACAGCTTGCGGAAGCTCTCGCCCACCGCCTGGCGCAGGATGGCGCGATCGAAGAGGCCGACGGATTGCGCTTTGGACGACATGGTCAGAACACCTTTCCTTGCAGGGTCTGGAAGTGCTCGACGATGGGGCCGAGCGAGAGGGCGGGGAAGAAGGTCAGCGCCCCCACGATGACCACCACCGTCACCAGCAGGAACGCGAACAGCGGGCCGTTGGTGGGGAAGGTCCCCAGGCTGGGGGGGACGACCTTCTTGTCGACCATCAGGCCGGCGATCCCCATCGCCGGGACGATCATCAGGAAGCGTCCCGCCAGCATGGTGAAGGCCAGGGTCACGTTCCAGAACGGCGTGTTGGCGTTGAGGCCGGCGAACGCCGAGCCGTTGTTCCCGGCGCCGCTCGAATAGGCGTACAGGATCTCCGACAGGCCGTGCGCGCCGCCGTTGTTCAGCGACGAGGTCCCCAGCGGCGACACCGCCGCCCAGGCGGAGAAGCCGAGGATGACGATCGGGAAGACCAGCACGTAGAACATCCCCAGCTGGATCTCGCGGGCCTCGATCTTCTTCCCCAGGTACTCGGGCGTGCGGCCGACCATCAGGCCGGCGATGAAGACCGAGAGGACGACGAACACCAGCATGCCGTAGAGGCCGGCGCCGACGCCGCCGAAGATCACCTCGCCGAGCTGGATGTTGATGAGCGGGACCAGGCCGCCGAGCGGCGTGAAGCTGTCGTGCATGGCGTTCACCGCCCCGCAAGAGGCGTCGGTGGTCACCGTCGCGTAGAGGGCCGAGGCGGCGACGCCGAAGCGCGTCTCCTTCCCCTCCATGTTGCCGAGCGCCTGGTGCACCGGCAGCCCCGCGAAGACGCCGTTGCCGGCCGCCTCGGCGTGATAGCAGACCCCGAGGCCGGCGGCGAAGAGGACGCTCATCGCCGCGAACAGCACCCAGCCCTGCTTCTGGTCCCGGGCCATCCGGCCGTAGGTGTAGGTGAGGCCGGCGGGGATCAGGAAGATCGTGAACATCGACAGGAGGTTGGTGAACGGCGTCGGGTTCTCGAACGGGTGCGCGGCGTTGGCGTTGAAGAAGCCGCCGCCGTTGGTGCCGAGCTGCTTGATCGCCTCCTGCGAGGCGACCGGCCCCAGCGCCAGCGTCTGCTTGCCGCCCTCGAGCGTGGCGACGTCGAGGTACGGCTTGAGGTTCTGGATCACCCCCTGCGAGACGAGCACCAGCGCGAACAGGAAGCTGAGCGGCAGCAGCAGGTAGAGGATCGATCGGTTGAGGTCGACCCAGAAGTTGCCGATCTGCTTGCCGCCCGTGGGGCCGCGGCGCCGCGTGAAGCCGCGCGCGACCACCAGCGCGACCGAGATCCCGGCGGCGCCCGAGGTGAAGTTGTGCCAGGCGAGCCCCGCCATCTGGCTCAGGTAGCTCATCGTCGACTCGCCGCTGTATGATTGCCAGTTGGTGTTGGTGGTGAAGCTGGCGGCGGTGTTGAAGGCGAGCTCGTGCGGGACGCCGGCGAAGCGCTGCGGGTTCCAGGGCAGGTGCCCCTGCAGGCGCATGATCGCGTAGGTGACCAGCATGCCGAAGGCGCTGAAGGCGATGAGCGCGAAGGTGTACTCCTTCCAGTCCTGCTCCCGGCGCGGATCGACGCCGAACAGGCGGTAGAGGCCGTTCTCCAGGCGGCCGAGGGCGCGGCCGAGCGGCGCCTCGCCCCCCTCGAAGACGCGGAACATGTAGGCGCCGAGCGGCTTCGTGCAGACGACGATCAACGCGAAGAAGACCAGAGCTTGAACCCAGCCGACGAGCGTCATGGAGATCCTTTCGCGCCGCTCAGAACCGCTCGGGGCGCACGAGCGCGTAGAAGAGGTAGCCGGTCAGCACCAGCGACAGCAGCGCACCGAGCCCGTAGTCGAGAGACATGTTTCGATCCTCCTAGAGCCGCTCGGCGGCCCTCACGTAGAGCCAGCAGATGGCGAAGAACCCGACGGTGACGGCGACGTACAGCAGATCCTTCATGGCCCCGGGACAACGCATGATTCATGCCTGACCGGCGGGCGCGCCGCTCCGCGGCTCGGCCGGGAAGCGGCTTGCATCTCGCACGTTCGCGGCGGCGAGCCCGGCGGCGAAACGCAAACCACGGTCGGCCTCATGCTAGGGTGCGTCGATGTCCCGCGTCCCCGACGCGCTTCCGGGCGCGCTCCCGCCGGCGCGCGTCTGCGCCGAGCTGGGGCCGTTGCTGCTCGACGAGCGGCGGGCGCGGATCGACGCCGCGGCGGCCAGCCGCCTGGGCGGGCTGCGGGTGGTGATCGAGAACCTGCACGACCCGCACAACGGCGCCGCCGTCCTGCGCAGCGCCGAGGCGTTCGGCGTCCAGCGCGTCGAGGTGATCGAGTCGACCGAGCCGTTCCGCTACTCCAGCACCGTCACCCAGGGGTGCGAGAAGTGGCTGGACGTGGTCCGCCACAAGACGCTGGCCGCCGCGGTGGCCGGCCTGCGCGCCGGCGGCTTCGCCCTCTACGCGGCCGTCCCCGGCGCCGCGGTGGCGCTCGATGAGCTCGACTTCTCGCGCCCGGCGGCGGTGATGGTGGGGAACGAGCACGACGGGCTGACGGCGGAGGCGATGGCCGCCGCCGATGTCCGCTTCGGGATCCCGCTGCACGGCCTCACCCAGAGCCTCAACCTCTCGGTGGCCACCGCGCTCATCGTCGAGCGGGCGACGGTGCTGCGCCGCCGGGCCCTCGGCGCGACGACCGACCTTGCGGACGACGCCATCCTGGCGCTGCGCGCCCGCTTCTACGCCGCCTCGGTCCGTGGCGCCGAGGTGATTTTGGCGCGGGCGGCCACGGGCTCCCGAGCCTCCGTTTCTTGAACCCCGGTCGGCCGGCGATACACTGACCCGGATGGCCGCCGGTCCCTCGCTCGACGATCGCGATCCGCGCCGCCCGGGCGGCCGGCGCGGGGCGCCCAAGTCCAAGCCCAAGCAGCGCCCGCCCGCCCGGGGCGCCGCGCGCGGCGGCGACGGCCCCCCTTGGAAGCGCGCCCTCCGCCTCGGGGGGATGCTGGCCACGCTCGGGCTGTTCGCGGCCATCGCCGTGGTGGTCGGCCTCTTCAGCTACTACGGCAGCGACCCGCGGCTCCCCGACCTGGGGCGCCTCGACACCTATCGCCCCAAGCAGGTGACGCGCATCCTCGACCGCAACGGCAAGGCGATCGGCGAGCTCGGCAGCGAGAAGCGGACCGTGGTGCCCTACGAGGCGATCCCCAAGCTGCTGATCAACGCGGTCGTCTCGGCCGAGGACGCCGACTACTTCCAGCACGGCGGCCTCAACTACCGGGGGATGATCCGCGCCTTCCTCGAGGACCTGCTGCGCGGGCGCCGCGCGCAGGGCGGCTCGTCGATCACCCAGCAGGTGGTGAAGAACCTGGTCCTCTCCCCCGAGCGGACGCTGCGCCGCAAGGTGCAGGAGATCATCCTGGCCCGGCAGCTCTCGGAGAAGCTCTCCAAGGAAGAGGTGCTGGCGCTCTACCTCAACCAGATCTACTACGGGCACGGCCGCTACGGCTGCGAGGAGGCGGCCCGCTACTACTTCGGCAAGTCGGTGCGCGACATCAACCTGGCCGAGGCGGCGCTGCTGGCCGGGCTGCCGCAGAGCCCGGAGCGCCTGTCGCCCCGGCGCCACCCGGAGGCGGCCAAGACGCGGCAGCGCTACGTGCTCGGGCAGATGGCCGAGCACGGCTACATCGACCGGGCCACCGCCGACCGCGTGGCCGCCGAGCCGATCCGGCTGGCGCGCGAGCCGGCCTCGGCGCGCGGGATCGCCGCCGAGGCGGTCGACGTGGTGGGCGCGGTGCTGACCGAGAAGCTGGGCGA
>DASZVW010000468.1:0-3887 GCA_035546895.1 Polyangia bacterium | reverse complement strand
TGCTCCGGGCGCTGCGCGGGGAAGCTGCCGGCGCGCCTGCATCACGCGGCCCTGGCCGCCGCCGGCGCGGCGCTGCTGGGCGCCGCCTGCCAGAGCACCAGCGCCGTCCCGCCGTACGGCATCTCGCCCCACGTCGACACTGGCGTCCCCCCGCACGTCGACGCGGGCGCCTCGGCCGACGCCTCTCCCGACGCCGGCGACGCCAAGAAGTGATGGCGCTCGAGCGGATCGAGGCCGGGACGCCGGAGATGGCGGCGCTGCAGGCGCTGCACGTCCGCTGCGCCGACTACGTCGAGGCGACCACCGGCCTGCCGCCGCGCGACGACGAGGCGGCGCGCCTGCTGGCCGGCCTGCCGCCGGGGAAGACGCCGGCCGACAAGCAGGTGCTGGGCGTGCGCCGCGACGGCGCGCTGGTCGGCGTCGTCGAGCTGCTGGCCGGTTACCCGGGCCCGACCGACTGGTACGTCGGTCTCCTGATGCTCGAGCCGGCGGCGCGGGGCGCCGGCCTCGGCGCCGCCGTCTTCCGGGAGGTCGCCGGGCGGGTGGCGGCGGCGGGCGGGCGGACGCTCCACCTCGTCGTCCGCGAGGACAACCCGCGCGCCGTCGCCTTCTGGACGGGTCAGGGGTTCACGCTCGTCGACCGCCGCGTGCAGGACCTGGGAACGAAGGTCAACCGCGTGCTCAAGATGGTCCGGCCGCTTTGAGGTCGATCCGGCGCTGGTTGCCGGCGGCGCTGGTGCTGGCCGGTGCGGGCTGGCCGGCGCGGGGCGCCGCCGCGCCGTCGGCGCTGGCGTTCGCCGACGCGCGCGCCGGGCAGAGCCTCGACGGGCCCTGGCACGTGATCGTCGATCCCTACGACAACGGCGCGCTCGACTACCGCAACCAGCCGCGGCCGAACGGCTACTTCCTCGACGCGCCGGCGCGCGACCGCTCGGACCTCGTCGAGTACGACTTCGCGCGCGCGCCGACGCTGAACGTCCCCGGCGACTGGAACACGCAGCGGCCGGAGCTGCTCTACTACGAGGGGACGGTCTGGTACGAGCGGCGGTTCGACGCCCCGCCGGCCGCCGCGGGCGCGCGCCAGTTCGTGCAGTTCGGCGCCGCGGCCCAGCGGGCGACCGTCTGGCTGAACGGCCGCCCGCTCGGCGCGCACGAGGGGGGCTTCACGCCGTTCGCCTTCGAGGTGACGGGCCGGCTGCGCCCGCGCGGCAACTCGCTGGTGGTGATGGTGAACGACACCCGCCGCCCGGACGCGCTGCCGGCCATGAACACCGATTGGTGGAACTACGGCGGCCTCACCCGGAGCGTGCGGCTGGTCGAGACGCCGGCGGTCTTCATCCGCGCCGCGCGCGTCCAGTGCGCCAAGGGGGATCCGCGCCGGCTGGCCGGGTTCGTGGCCCTCGACGGCGCGCGCGGCCCCACGCCGGTGACGCTGGAGATCCCCGAGCTCGGCCTGCGCGCCGCCGCCACCACCGACGCCGCCGGTCGCGCCGCCTTCGACGTCCCGGCGGCGCCCGTCCTCTGGTCGCCCGAGGCGCCCAAGCTCTACGAGGTCGTCCTCCGCGCCGGCGCCGACCGGGTGAGCGATCTGATCGGCTTTCGGACCATCGAGACCGCCGGGACCGAGATCCGCCTCAACGGCCGCCCGATCTTCCTGCGCGGCGTCTCGCTGCACGAGGAGGCGCTGGGGCGCGGCGGCCGGGCGGTCTCGCGCGCCGACGACGAGGCGCTGCTCGGGCTGGCCAAGGAGCTCGGCTGCAACTTCGTCCGCCTGGCCCACTACCCGCACAACGAGGAGATGACCCGCGCCGCCGATCGGCTGGGGCTGCTGGTCTGGTCGGAGATCCCGGTCTACTGGACCATCGCCTGGGATGACCCCGGCACGCTGGCCGACGCGCGGGCGCAGCTCGCCGAGGAGATCGCCCGCGACGGGAACCGCGCCTCGGTGATCCTCTGGTCGGTGGGGAACGAGACGCCGGTCGCCGCGGCGCGCACGCGGTTCCTCCGGACATTGGTCGCGGACGCGCGGGCCGCCGATCCGACGCGCCTGCTGACCGCGGCGCTGGAGCACCACCCCGCGGGCGCGCACGCCGAACGGATCGACGACCCGCTGGGCGCCGACCTCGACGTGCTCGGCCTCAACGAGTACGTCGGCTGGTACGACGGCCTGCCGGCCAAGTGCGACACGCTCGCCTGGAGCGCGGCCTACGACAAACCGATCGTGGTCAGCGAGTTCGGCGCCGGCGCCAAGGCGGGGCTGCACGGCGACGCCCGCACCCGCTTCTCCGAGGAGTACCAGGCCGATCTCTACCGCCGGCAGCTGGCCATGCTGCGCCGGGTCCCCGCCGTCCGCGGGATGTCGCCCTGGATCCTGGTCGACTTCCGCTCGCCGCGGCGGCCGCTGCCCGGCGTGCAGGACGGCTGGAACCGCAAGGGGCTGGTGGCCCCCGACGGCGCCCGCAAGCAGGCCTTCACCGTCCTGCGCCACGCCTACCGAGAGCTGGCGGCCTCCCGAAATTGACGGGCGTCAACCCGCGCGGGCGACCAGCGCCTCGATCCTGGCGCGGGGGACGGCGCCCACGATCTGGCCCACGACTTTGCCGTCCTTGAACACCATCAGCGTCGGCATGGCGCGGATGTCCAGCTTGGCGGTCAGCTCGTTGTTGCCGTCGACGTCGCAGGTCCCGACCTTCAGCGCGCCGGCCCGGGCGCCGGCGATCGCCTCCACGTGCGGCGCGATGGCGCGGCAGGGGGGGCACCAGGCGGCGGTGAAGTCGACCAGCACCGGCAGCGGCGACTGCAGCACCTCCTTGTCGAAGTTGGCGTCGGTGATCTCCACCAGGTTCCTGTGGGTGTCCGCGTGCGTGCTCATGAAGCGTTCCTTTCCGTCTCGTTGGTCATGCAGGTGAGGAGGTTGGCCTTGGCGCGGTGGAGCAGGACGGCGACGTGCCCCGGCGTGATCCCCAGCGCCCCCGCCACGTCCTGCCCGTCGATCTCGTCGAGCATCCGCAGCGTCACCACCGCCCGCTGCAGGTCGCCCAGGCTGGCGACGCAGCCGCGCAGGCGGACCTGGTCCTGGGCGGCGGCCAGCAGGTCCTCGACGCTGCGGTCGGGGGCCGGGAGCGCGGCCAGGCGGTCCGGATCGGCGTCGTGCGGGCGCGCCACCGCCGCCAGCCGGCGCCGGTTGCGGGCCAGGTTGCGGGTGACCGCCACCAGGAGGTTGCGCGAGTCGTCGCGCGCGTCGACCAGCGTGCGCGCCGCTGGCAGCGTCAGGAAGCTGCCGAACGCCTCCTGGACGGCGTCGAAGGCGTCCTCGGGGCCCAGCCCCTCGGCGCGCGCGACCGCGATGAGCTGCCCGCGGTGGTCATGGACCAGCTGGCCGACCCAGCTCAGGAAGGGGTCGGCTTCGGCGCGGGCGGCGCACCCGCAGTCGGGCTTGGCTGGTGTGACACGGGGGGACATTCACGACCTCGTCAGGGGGGAGATGCCGGTCTGGAGACAAAGGTGTCGAGGCGGCTCGGGATTACAGCGCCCGCGTGGTAAGCAGGCGGGAGATGGAGGGGACGCCCCAGCCGAAGGTCGCCGTCTCCGTCGATCTCGACGCGGTGGCCTGCTACTACCGGATCCACGCGCTGGGCGAGCCGCCGACCGGGCCGGCGCGGCACGCCGTCCTCCGCCGCTGCCTGCCGCGCTTCGCCGAGCTGTTCGCGCGCCACGACTTGCGCGCCACCTTCTTCGTGGTGGGCGCCGATCTGGAGGCGGACACCGACGGACGCGCGCTGCTGGCCGAGCTGGCCCGCGCCGGCCACGAGCTCGCCAACCACACCCACACCCACCGCTACGACTTCGCGCGCCTGCCGCGCGCCGCGATGGCCGAGGAGATCGAT
>DASZVW010000467.1:0-2332 GCA_035546895.1 Polyangia bacterium | reverse complement strand
CGGGAGCGTCGCGCTCGATCACCTGCTGGGGGCGCGCTCGCTCCCCAGCTTGATCCTGCTCGACCTGAAGATGCCGATCATGTCCGGACGGGAGATGATCCGGGTCCTTCAGGGCTATGTCCGCCTGTCGAGGATCCCGGTCGTGGTGATGACGAGCGAGGCCCTCCTCGCCGAGAATTCGGAGGAGGGCGCGGTCGGGCGCTTGCAGAAGCCCTTCGATGTCCGGCAGCTGCTCTCGGCTGTGCGGCGCTACGTCCTGCGGTCGGACGACGGCGCCTGACCGTGGATCAACCGGAGCGCGCGCTCCGGGCAGGAGACGGCGCAAGACCGCAGGCCTGACAGGCGTCGGCGCGCGACGTGTACGCGGCCCGCGTTTGTGAAGAAGTGTGTCGCCCGCGGCGGGGCGGCGCAGCGTCGCTCATTGGACCGCGACGTCGAAATGGTCGAGCCAGAGCTGTCCGGAGCCGCCCGAGACCTCCGAGATGAGCTCGACGCCCTGAACGGCGTTGGTGGCCGGGACGAGACCGCGGCTCACCATGTCCTTCAGGACCAACGCGAGGTCGAACCGGGCAGCCGTGATGGGCGTGGTGCTCTCGTAGATCACCATGGTCCACGTATAGGTCGTGCCGCCAGAGGCGTCCGCGTGATCGTCCTGGTGCCAGACCTGAAAGGTGGCCCCCCCGAGCGTCACCGTTCCGTCGAGCGTGCAACAACCCCCGAGGTGTGCCGCGTCGTCGAACCGCACCATCACCTCGGTCGTGACGTCCTGTGGATCGGGATCGGCGGGGGCGGCGTCCGACTGCGTGAGCCACATCGTCGTGTTGAGGTTGAAGCAGGGGTCGGCGGCGACGTCGACGCCGAAGTCGACGACCAGTCCTTGAACGGCGCCGATCTGCTTCGGCAGCGCCGGGCTGGTCGAGGCGCCGCCGTCCCACGGCTTTCGCCCGAACATCACCTCCGGCGCGGCGAACGAGGTGCTCGTATCGCACGCGGGCCAGTCCCACGACCAGCCGTATTGCTCGCCCCCGGCGGCGTCACGATCGGTCAGGCACTGCCGGTACGGGAAGCTGCCGGCGTGCTGCGCGTTCCAGACGTTGTTGATGAGCACGTCCTCGGTGTTCGGGATCGGGTCGCGATACCAGTCCATGCAGGACAGCACCTCGCCCGTTCCGGCGTCGGGAGCGCCTCCCGCCCCGGCGTCCAGCGAACAGGCGCCGCCGCGCCCGGCGTCGGCGGCGGCGGCGACGAAGGTCATGCACCGGCCGTTCACGCAGCCGAGCTCGATGGCGCCGCCCTGGGCGGTGTCGTCGCCGTCCTCGGCCCGCTCCGAGATCGCCGACGAGGCGCTGCAGCTCACGTTCGCGCAGGCGGGCGCCGGGAAGGTGCAGGCGGACGACTTGGAGAGACCGACCTCCAGGACCGGGGCGCAGCAGCTCGGCTCGACCACCTGCTTGCAGTCGCTGGCGGCGGTGCAGGACTTGACCGCCGCCGCCAGGACGCCGCTCGAGTCGTAGCAGGAGCCGCCGACGACGGGGCGGTCGGCCTTGGCGTCGGTGCCGCAACCGCTCCAGAGCCCGAGCGCCAGGCAGGCCACGAGCGCAGGCGTTCGTCGTTCCACGCCAGCCCACCGAGCAACTTCCGGACCAGGTCCGAGGTGGCGGGCGACGGCCTTCGAGGCAGGCGCGCTCTCAGAATTCTGACTTTAGCCTCAAGATGTCGTGCCGCGATCACGGCCGCGCGGCCGCGCGATCGTCAGCGCGCCGTCGAGGCGCTCGACCTCCACCTGCGTGCGATCGTGGCCGGCGCGCCGCCAGAAGCGCAGGCTGACGGTCGCGCGCCCGACACGGAGGTCCCGCAACCTCAGCTCCGGCAGCCAGTCGGGCAGGGCCGGATCGACGAACAGGATCCGCCGCGACGCCACCGGCGCCAGCCCGAGCAGCGACTGGACCAGCGAGACGACCGCCGACGCCGACCAGGCCTGGGGGGCGTTGGCCGGCGGATACAGCCCGGGGAAGGGATGCGCCTCGTCCCGGCCGTGGCCGCCGAACAGCTCGGGCAGCCGGCGGCCGCGGAACAGGGCGGCCGCCTCGAGCTGGGCGCGCGCCAGGCGGTGCAGGTGCGGGCGGAGGCCGAAGCGGGCGAGCCCGCGGGCGATGAGGGCGTTCTCGACCGGCCAGACCGAGCCGCGGTGGTAGCTGAACGGATCGTAGGCCGGGTGGCGGGCGGAGAGCGTGCGGATCCCCCAGCCGGAGAACAGGTCGGGCGCCATCAGGCGCGCCGCCAGGCGGCGGGCGCGCGCGGCGTCGACGATGCCGGTGCCGAGGCAGTGCCC
>DASZVW010000466.1:0-3754 GCA_035546895.1 Polyangia bacterium | reverse complement strand
CGGCGGCGCTGGTCCTGGGCGCGGCCGGGTCGGCGCGCGCCGGCCGCCGCGACGAGGCCTGGCGGCACGGCAACGAGGCCTTCCTGCACGGCGACTACGCCGGCGCCGTGGCCGCCTACGAGGAGCTGCTGCACGAGGGGGCCGCCTCCGCCGACCTCTACTTCAACCTGGGCGACGCCTACTTCCGCAAGGGGGCGCTGGGGCCGGCGATCTGGGCGTTCGAGAAGGCGGCCGCGCTCGACCCCGGCGACGACGACGCCCGCTACAACCTCGGCGAGGCGCGCAAGCTGGCCGCCCGCCAGGCGCACGACCGGATCGAGGGCGAGGACCGCGACCCGCTCTGGATCCGCGCCGTCACCGCGCTGGGGCCGTCGGCCGAGACCTGGCTGTTCGTGGCGGCCTACCTGGGGTTCTTCGCGCTGCTGGTGGTCCGCGGGCGCGCGCGCGACGACCTGCGGCCGGCGCTGGGCGCCGGGGTGGCGGTGCTGGGCGCGGCGGCGCTCCTGACCGGGGCGCTGCTGTTCGGGCGGGCGCGGCTCGACAAGCTGCCGTTCGGGGTGGTCCTGCCCGACGCGGTGGCGGTCAAGGACGGCGCCGACGACAGCTACCGGACCAGCTTCGAGGTCCACGCCGGCCTGCGCGTGCGCCTGGTCGAGCAGGACCAGGACTGGGTGCGGGTCCGCCTCGGCAACGGCCTCGAAGGTTGGGTCCACGCCGCGCAGATAGGGACGCTATAATCCCCAGCTCGATGGCCGAGCCCCACTTCGAAAAGCACGTCTTCGTCTGCACCAACCGCCGCGATCCGGGGAACCCCAAGGGGAGCTGCGCGGCCAAGGGGAGCGAGGCGGTGCGCGACGAGTTCAAGCGGATCCTGCACGACCGCGGCGTCAAGGGGCGCATCCGGGCCAACGCCGCCGGCTGCCTCGATCAGTGCGCCCGCGGGGCGACGGTGGTCGTCTACCCGGAGCAGATCTGGTACGGCGGCGTCACCGTCGCCGACGTCGGGGAGATCGTCGAGCGCCACCTCTTCGGCGGCGTCCCGGTCGAGCGCCTGCGGATGAAGTGACCGGGGTGGCGGTCTCGTCCCCCGAAACGGCCGCGCCGGCGCGCTGGACGGTGCTGGAGGTGATCCGCTGGACGGCGGCCCGCTTCACCGAGCGGGCGCTGGCCACGCCGCGCCTCGACGCCGAGCTGCTGGTGGCCCACGCGCTGGGGCTGCCGCGCGTGCAGCTCTACGTGCAGTTCGACCGGCCGCTGCTGGCCGATGAGCTCGGGGCCATCCGCGCGCTCATCAAGCGGCGGCAGGCGGGCGAGTCGGTCGCTTATCTCGTCGGCAAGAAGGAGTTCTGGGGGCTCGACTTCGCGGTCGACGCCCGGGTGCTGGTCCCGCGCCCCGACACCGAGACGCTGATCGAGGAGGCCCGCGAGCGGTTGGCCGGCGCGGCGTCGCCGCGGATCGCCGACCTGGGGACCGGCTCGGGCGCCATCGCGCTCACGCTGGCCAAGCTCTTCCCAGCCGCGGCGGTGTTCGCCGTCGACGTCTCGCCCGCGGCGCTGGAGGTCGCCCGCGCCAACGCCGAGCGGCTCGGCTTGCCGGTGACCTTCCTCGAAGGGGATCTGACGGCGCCGCTCGCCGCCGAGGCGCCTTTCTCGCTCCTGGCCGCCAACCTGCCGTACATTCCGACGGGCGACATGCAGACCTTGCCCCCCGAGGTGAAGAGTGAGCCGGCGCTGGCGCTCGACGGCGGCCCTGACGGCCTCCTGCTGGTGCGCCGCCTGGTCGCCGCGGCCCCCGCGCTGCTGGCGCCCGGCGGCGCGCTGGTGCTGGAGATCGGGGCCGGTCAGGCGGGCGCCACCGCCGACCTCCTCGGCGCGGCCGGGTTCGCCGACGTCCGCGTCCGGCGCGACCTGGGCGGGATCGAGCGGGTCGTCTCGGGGGTGAGGGCGTGACCGCGGTGGCCGAGGCGCGCCCCTCCGACGGCTCGACCGCCGCCAAGGGGGCGGTCTTCATCGGCGGCGCCAAGATCTACTTCATGCTGAGCGGGTTCGTTCAGCAGGTGCTGCTCACCCGCCTCGTCGAGGTGGCCGACTACGGCGCCTTCGCGGTGGTGAACAACATCATCTCCATCGTCAACAACACGGTCGTGCAGGCGACCATCCAATCGGTCTCCAAGTACACCGCCGAGGACGACGCCCGCGCCGGCGCCGTGCAGGCCGCCGGCGTCCGGATGCAGGCGGTGCTGGGGGTGGCGCTGGCGCTGCTCATCTTCCTGGGCGCGCCGCTGCTGGCGGCCTTCGAGGGGGCGCCGCGCTACGCCACCTACTTCCGGATCGCGGCGGCCATCCCGCTCTTCTACGCGCTCTACGCGGTGTACGTCGGCTCGGCCAACGGGCTCCGGCGCTTCAACGTCCAGGCCGGCTTCGACGTCGGCTTCTCGACCGCCAAGACGGTGCTGCTGCTGGGGCTGGCGGTGGTCTGGAAGGTGACCGGCGCCTTCGTGGGGTTCGCCGCCGCGGCGGCCTTCATCCTGGTGGTCGCCTCGCGGGTGATGCGGCTGCCCGCGCACGGGCAGCGGTTCCCGCTCCGGCGCCTCGTCGGCTACATGGGGGCGGTCGTCGTCTACGGCATCCTGCTCAACGTGGCGCTCAACTACGACCAGCCGGTGCTGCGCCACTTCGCCGGGAAGGGGGCCGGTCCGGCCATCGCCGACGCGGTGGGGGCGCAGTACCAGGCGCTGCGGACGCTGGCGCTGCTCCCGTACCAGGCGCTGATGGTGGTGACGTTCGTGATCTTCCCGCTGGTGTCGCGGGCCACCTTCGCCGAGGACCGGGAGGCGACGCGCCTCTACGTCACGCAGACCCTGCGCTACGCGCTCATCCTGGTGGCGGCGATGGGGATCGTCTTGGCGGCGCGGCCGGCGGCGCTGCTGGGCGTGATCTACAAGCCGGCCTACGTGGCGGGGGCCCCGGCGATGCCGATCCTGGTCGCCGGCGAGTGCTGCCTGGCGCTGCTGGGCGTCGCCTGCGCCATCCTGAACGCGGCCGGCCGGACCACCGCCACCGTGGCCTCGGTGGCCCTGACGGTGGTGGTGGGGACCGCCGCCTCGGCGGTGCTGGTCCCGCGCGCGGGGGCGGGGACGCCGATGCTGGTGGCCGCCGCCTCGGCCACCGCGCTGGGGACGGTGGTCGGGCTCCTCTCGACCATCGGCTATCTGCGCTCGCGCCTGGGCGGGACGCCGCCGGCCGCCACGGTGGCGCGGGTGGCCCTGGCGGTCGCCGCCGGGCTGGCGGTGGGGCGCTTCGTCCCCGGGCACGGCAAGCTGGTCGGCCTGGCGGTCACCGCGCTGGCGGCGGTGGCCTACCTCGCGGTGCTGCTGGTGACCGGCGAGCTCGGCCCCGCCGACCGCGCCAAGCTGGCCCGCATGCTCCGCCGCTGAGCCAGTCGGCGAGCCTAGGTTGCCGGCTGCGTGACGTGGGGCGCGCCGCCCACGCCGCCGCGCTTGGTGACCAGCACCGCCACCGCGGCGCCGAGGAGCACGATGCCGATGAGGGCGCCGATGAGGAAGTTGCGGCCGGCGCGCGCGGGCGCCGGCACCGGCTGCGGCACGGGCGCGCCGGGTCGGGGCATCACGGGCGCGTGGGGGCCCGGCGTCGGCTCCAGCACGTTGGCCAGCGCCTCGGGGCCGGGCGTCGACTCGGCGGGCGAGGCGACCGGCGGCGAGTTGCGCGCCGGGCGGTTCTCGCCGGTGGGGAC
>DASZVW010000465.1:0-3109 GCA_035546895.1 Polyangia bacterium | reverse complement strand
GCGGCGCCCGGTGCAGCCGCCGGAAGATCGCCTTGATGCGCGCCACCAGCTCGCCGAGCCCGGGGATGAAGTGGGCCACGAACCCCACGATCGGCAGGTCGGCCGAGCAGAAGGTGTGGCAGTGGACGTCGACGGTGAGCGGGCCCGGCGCCGCGGGAGTCGGGGCGGCCGCCCTCCCCGCGCCCCCCAGCGCCGCCAGCCCGAGGGCGCCGGCCCCGCCGCGCAGCAGATCGCGCCGCCGCATCCGTCAGGGGACCAGCTTGTAGCCGGTGCCGTAGATGGTGACGATGTGGCGCGGCTTGGCGGCGTTCTCCTCGATCTTCTTGCGCAGCTTGACCACGAAGTTGTCGACGCTGCGGGTGGTGGCGTGGCCGGAGACGCCCCAGATCTTCTCCAGGATCTCCTCGCGGGTGACCGGCTGGCCCGAGCGCTCCCAGAGCAGCCGCAAGAGCTCCACCTCGTAGAACGACAGCGGGCTCACCTTCCCCTTGCGCGTGAGCTCGTGCTTGAGCGGATCGACGATCGCGGCGCCGATGGCGATCTGCTCGTTGGCTGGCGGCGCCCGGTGCAGCCGCCGGAAGATCGCCTTGATGCGCGCCACCAGCTCGCCGATGGAGAACGGCTTGGTGACGTAGTCGTCGGCCCCCACCTCGAGGCCCCGGATCTTGTCGGTCTCCTGCGAGCGCGCGGTCAGCATGATCACCGGCACCAGCGGGTGGGTGGCGCGGATCTCCTCGCAGACCGAGAAGCCGTTGGCGTCGGGGAGCATGAGGTCGAGCAGCACCAGGTCGGGCCCACGCTCGCGCAGGAGCCGCACCCCCTCGCGCCCCAGGCCCGACGACACCACCTCGAACCCCTCGAACTCCAGCGCGTCGCGCAGGCCGCGCACCAGGTCGGGCTCGTCCTCGATGACCAGGATCCGGCGGCGCGCGGCCGCGGCGCCGAGCGGCGACAGCGGGTGGGTCACAGGGCGGCGGCCTCGGGCGCGGGGGTGACCACCGGCGCCACCGGCAGGTAGACGGTGAAGGTCGCCCCGCGGCCGGGCGCGCTCTCCACCTCCACGCGCCCGCCGTGGGCCTCGGCGATGTGCTTGACCAGCGCCAGGCCGATGCCGCTGCCGCGCACGTTGCGCGCGCGGGCGGCGGTGGCGCGGTAGAAGCGGTCGAAGATCCGCCGCTGCTCCTCGGGCGCGATGCCGGCGCCGCGGTCGCGCACCTCCAGCGCGACCGCGCCGGGCGCGCGCCGCAGCCGGACCTGCACCTCGCCGCCGTCGCCGGCGTACTTCACGGCGTTGTCGACGAGGTTGAGCAGCACCAGCGTCATCGCGTCCTCGTCCATCCGCACCGGCGGCAGCAGCGGCTCGATCTCCGTCTCCAGCCGCAGCTTCTCCTTCTCCAGCCGGTGGCGGAAGACGTCCAGCGCCCGCTCGACCACCTCCTCGAGGCGCCCCTCGGCGAAGCTGTAGCTGGCCTTGCCGCGCTCGAGCCGCGCGAAGTCGAGCACGTTGTCGATGAGGTGCGCGAGGCGCTCCGACTCGCGGGTGATGATCCCGCCGTACTCGCGGGTCATCGCCTCCCCCTTGTGCTTCCCGGTGGCCAGCAGCTCACCGAACATCCGGATCAGCGACAGCGGCGTCTTCAGCTCGTGCGAGACGTTGGCGATGAAGTCGCTCTTCATCTGCGAGGCGCGCTGCTCGGCCCGCACCGACAGCCAGACCACCCCCAGCCCCAGCGCGATGATCACCGTCGACACCGGGACCAGCAGCATCCCCAGGATCCGCTCGGTCTCCGCCTGCGCCCGCAACTCGGCCACGTTGCGCGGCGTGATCTGGATGCGCCAGGCGTAGAGGGTCTTGCCGAACGAGGCCTCGTACTGGAACGGCGTCCGCGGCTGCGGCTCGCCGTACACCGGGCGGGCCACCTCGTCGAGGATGGCCACCTGCCGCTGGCCGGTCACCACCTCCATCTCGTCGGGGATCCACTCCTTGGCGATGAGGTCGAGGTCCAGCTTGGCCGCCACGTAGTAGGCGCGCCCGCCCGCCGTCTGCTTGGCGGCGTAGGCGATGAGCACCGACTTCCCCTCGAACAGCTGGTGCAGGTGGCGGAAGTTCCCCGGCTGGTCGGGCGTCCAGGGCTGCAGCGACTTCCACTCCAGCCCGCGCACGTAGCTCCCCCAGCGCTCCAGCTCGCGCCGGCGGTGCCCGGCGTCGGGCGTCGGGTAGAGCGAGCGGATCTTGAGCCCCTCGTCGAGCAGCGCCACCGACTCGACCCCCTCCGGCAGGTCGACGTGGGCGGGGGGCTCGGCCGCCGGGTCGTCCCACTCGATCCCGTCGAACAGCTCGCTGTCGGCCTTGTCGATCCGGTCCTGGAGCTGCTCGGCGAGCAGGTTGCCGAGCTGCTGGTTCCCCTCCATGAGCGAGGCCTTGCTGCGCACCGAGGCCGCCACCGCGTAGCGGTAACCGTAGTAGGCGAGCGCGACCGCCGCCCCCACGATGGCCGGGAAGACCACCGCCAGGATCACCGGGGCGAGCGAGATGCGGGCGCCTTGCCGGGACATCGGGGATGGCTAAGGATGGCACACTGCCGGACATGGCCAAAATCGAGCGCCACTTCTTCGTCTGCGAGAACGCCCGGCCCGAGGGGGGGAAGCCGTCGTGCGGCGCGCGTGGCTCGGGCGAGATCGCCGCCGCGCTGCAGGAGGGGCTCGGCCGCCACCCCGAGCTGTGGGGGCAGGTGGCCGTCACCCGCACCGCCTGCCTGGGCCCCTGCTTCGAGGGGCCGACGGTGGTCGTCTACCCGGAGGCGGTCTGGTACGTGGGCGTCACCGTGGCCGACGTGGCGGAGATCGTCGAGCGCCACATGCGCGGCGGCCAGCCGGTCGAGCGGCTGCGGCGCCAAGAAGACGCCGGCTGACGACCGTACACCTAGAGCTTCGCGGGCTCCGACTCGACGGGCCCGTACGACATCTTGTGCGCGCGCACGCGCCGGCGCGGCGGCGAGAAGGCCATCGCGTCGTCGCCGTCATCGCCGGCGGAGGGCGCCGGCGCGGGAGCCACCGGCTTGGTCCGCGCCGCCGGCGCGGCGCCGGCGACCAGGGCGTGCACCGGTTT
>DASZVW010000464.1:0-2859 GCA_035546895.1 Polyangia bacterium | reverse complement strand
ACGAGCTCGGGCAGGTGCTGGCGCGCGAGGCGGAGCTGGCCGGCGAGCCGTCGGCGCAGGCCGACTTCCTGGCCGCGCTGGGCGCGCTGCGCGTGGGGCCGCTCGGCGATCCCGAGGGGGCGCTGTCGGCCTTCCGCGACGCCGTCGAGCGGGATCCCAGCCACGCCGCCGCGCACGCGGCGCTCATCGATCTGCTCGATCGCCCGGAGACGCAGGAGGGGGCGCTCGACGTCCTGGAGCCGCTCGCCGAGGCGCGCGGCGACTACCAGGAGCTGGTGGCGCTCTACGGGCGCCGGGTCGAGCTGCGCGACGACCGGACCGAGCGGGCGCACTGGCTGCGCAAGATCGCCGACGTGGCCGCCGACCAGCTCCACCAGCCCGACCTGGCGATCGAGTCGCTCGGCCGGGCGCTCCTCGAGGAGCCGGCGGCCAGCGGCGCGCTCGACGACCTCGAGCGGATCGCCGGCGCCGCCAAGCTGCCGGCGGCGGGCGCCGCCAAGATCGAGGAGGCGCTGGCGGGCGCCGAGCCGGACGCCGCCCAGGAGCTGGCGCTGCGCGCGGCGCGCCTCTATCAGGATGCGGGCGATCGCGCGGCCGCCGAGCGGCTCTACGTCCGCGTGCTCGACCACGACGCCGAGAACGCCGACGCGCTGGTGGCGCTGGAGGGGCTCTACCGGGCGGGCGGGGCGCCGGCGCTGCTGGCGGCGGTGCTGGAGCGGCGCTCGGCCGCGGAGCTCGATCCGCAGGTGCGGCGGGCCCGGCTGCTGGAGGCGGCGCGCCTGCACGAAGGGCAGGGGGACCTGGCGGCGGCGGTGGCGGCGCTGCAGCAGCTCCGCGCGGCCGACGAGGAGGACCTCGACGCGCTCAAGGAGCTGGCGCGGCTCTACGAGGCGCTCGGGCAGGCGCCCGAGCTGTGCGCCGTGCTGGCCGAGCGGGCGCGCCTCACCGAGGACCCGCGCCAGCGGGCGGTCCTCTGGTCGCGGGTCGGCGAGCTGCGCCTCACGCTGCTGAACGATCTCGACGGCGCGGCGGAGGCCTACCGCGAGGCGCTCGACGGCGCTCCCGACGACGCGCTGGCGCTCTCGGCGCTGGAGGCGATCGAGGACCGCCGCGGCGACTGGTCGACGCTGCAGGAGGTCCTGATGCGCCGGCTCGGGTCGGCCAGCGGCGCCGACCAGGTGGCGGTGCTGCTGAAGCTGGCCCGCAACGCCGAGCAGAAGCTCTCCGACGTCGACCAGGCGGTCGGCTTCCTGCGCCAGCTGCTGGACGCCGATCCCGGCAACGGCTTCGGCTACCTGGAGCTCGAGCGGATCCTGCGCGCCGCCGAGCGCTGGTACGATCTCGTCGACGTGCTGGCCAAGCACGCCGACATGGAGGCGGCCGCCGGGCGCAAGCCGACCGAGCTGGCGCTGCGGGTGGCGGTGGCCAACGTCTGGGAGAAGGACCTCGACTCGCCGGAGAGCGCCGCCGAGGCCCTGGAGAAGGTGCTGGAGGTGGCGCCCGACAACGTCGGCGCGCTGCTGTCGCTGGCGCGCCTCCACGAGCGGAACGAGCGCTGGGACGACGCGAGCGAGGCGCTCCAGCGCGCCGCCGAGAACGCGCGCGAGCCGGCCGAGATGGCGGAGATCCACTTCCGCAACGCCACCATCCTGCGCAGCAAGGAGGCCGAGCCGGCCGAGATCGAGGCGGCGCTCCTGCGCGCCGTCGACGCCGACGCCGCCCACCGGCCGACGCTGGCGGCGCTGGAGGAGATGGCGCGCGCGGCCAAGGACGACGAGCGCCTGGCCGGCATCCTCGACCTCGAGCTGCGCGCGGCCGCCGACGACGGCGACCGCAAGCGGCTGCTGCGCGAGATCGCCGGCCTCTACGGCGGCCCGCTCGCGCAGCCGGGGGCGGCGCTCCCCTACCTCGAGCGGCTGGTGGCGCTCGATCCGACCGAGATCCCCGGGCGGGAGCAGCTCGCCGAGGCGCTCATTGCCGCCGGGCGGACCGACCAGGCGACGCGCCTCATCGGCGAGATCGTGGCCGAGCTGACCAAGGCCCGGCGGGGCAAGGAGACGGCCCGCTGGCAGACTCGCCTGGGGACGCTGGCCGAGGCGCGCGGCGACGCCGAGGCGGCCGCGGCCAGCTTCAACGCCGCGTACAAGCTCGATCCAAGCCACCCGGCGACCATCGCGGCGCTGGGGCGGCTGGCCTATCGGCGCAGCGACTTCGAGGCGGCGCGCAAGTTCTACCGCTCGCTCCTGCTGCAGAACTTCGACGACGCCACCGCCGGCGTCTCCAAGTCCGAGGTCTATTTGATGCTCGGCCGCATGCACCTCCTGGCCAACGAGCTCCCCAAGGCCCGCAACATGTTCGAGCGCGGCCTGGAGATCGATCCCAAGAACATCGACCTCAAGGCGGCGCTGGGCGGGCTCCGCTAACGGCGCCGCCGCCGATCCGCCGGGCCCGGCGCTACTTCGCGCAGCGCTTCTGGGCCCGCGCCGCCGCCTCGGCCAGCGACGGATCGCCCGAGGCGGCCAGCGCGCGCAGCGCCGCGCTGCCGGCGCCCGGATCGCAGAGCGTCCCCAGCGCCTGGGCGGCGGCGGCCCGGAACGGGTGGTGCGTGTCGCCCGCCAGCGCCACCGCCGCCTTCACCGCGTCGGGGCCGCCCAGCCGGGCCAGCGCGCGCAGCACCGCGATCGCCACCCCGCCGAGCGCCACGTCGGCCTCGGACTCGCTGACGATGTCGTGCAGCGCCGCCGCCACCTCCGGCGCCGCCCCGGTGTCGCCCGCCTCGGCGAGGAGCCCGGCCGAGAGCGCCCGCAGCGAGGCGTTCTCGTCGGCCCGCTTGAGCGTGCGGACCAGGATCGTCCGGGC
>DASZVW010000463.1:0-3643 GCA_035546895.1 Polyangia bacterium | reverse complement strand
GGCTCACCGGCCGGCGCGGCTCGTTCGTGCGCACGCGGCAGCTGCTGGCGAACGGCGGCTGGCGCGGGCCGCGCGACGCCGCCGAGTCCTACGTCGAGGAGGCCGACCTGGCGGCGCTGGGCGGCCTGCCGGCGGCGCGGGCCGCGGGGGTCGATCTCCTGGTGGCGCCGCTCGAGTCGGCCGCCGCGCGCGCCGCCGCGGAGGCGGGGCTTCGCGTCCTCCTCCGCCTCCCCTACCGCCTCGGCGAGAGCGACGGCGAGCGGCTGGCGCGGCTCGGGGCCCTCGGCGGCGCGGGGCTCGCGCTCTGGGGCCTGTTGCCGGCGCCGGTGGGCGAGCCGTACGGGCTCGACACGCTCCGGCTGTTCGCGCTCTGCCGGCTGGCGCTGCCGACGGTGCCGCACCTCCTGGCCGACGTGGGCGCGCTGGGGCCGCGCCTGGCGCAGATGGCGTTCGGATTCGGCGCCGACGAGCTCTACGCCCCCATCGTCGCCGAGCGCGCGCTGCGCCTGGGCGCCAACGCCCACAACCCGGCGCTCACCCGCAAGGAGGCGGCCACGCTCATCCGCGGCGCGGGCCTCGCTCCCGCCGAGCGCCGCGGCGACGGCTCGTTCGAGGAGGTGCCCGCTTGAGCTTCGCTTCCATCCGCGACAAGGTCCGCGCCGCCGAGCCCCTCTCCTTCGAGGACGGCGTGGCGCTCTACGCCCACCCCAACCTGATGGAGCTGGGGGCGCTGGCCAACGAGGTGCGCGAGCGGCTGCACGGCGACCGCACCTACTTCAACCGCAACCTGCACATCAACGCCACCAACGTCTGCGAGGCGAGCTGCCGGTTCTGCTCGTTCGCCCGCCTCCAGCCCGAGGACGCCGCCGCCTACACCATGTCGCACGAGGAGGCCTGGGGCCGCCTGCGCGCGCGCGTGGCGGCCGACGATCCCATCACCGAGATCCACATCGTCAACGGGCTCCACCCCGGGCTGACGTTCGACTACTACACGGAGCTGCTGGCCGGCCTCAAGCGGATCCAGCCCAGCATCCACCTCAAGGCCTTCACCGCGGTGGAGATCTTCTACTTCGCCAAGAAGTTCGGGATGTCGATCGCCGCGGTGCTGGAGGCGCTGCGCGCCGCCGGCCTCGACTCGCTGCCGGGCGGCGGCGCCGAGATCTTCGCCGCCCGCGTGCGCAAGAAGATCTGCGACGACAAGTGCAGCGGCGACGAGTGGCTGGAGGTCCACCGCGTCGCCCACCGGATGGGGCTGCGCTCGAACTGCACCATGCTCTACGGCCACATCGAGTCGGCCGAGGAACGCGTCGACCACATGCTGCGGCTCCGCGCGCTGCAGGAGGAGACCGGCGGCTTCCAGACCTTCATCCCGCTGGCCTTTCACCCCGACGGCAACGCGCTCATGAAGCTCCCCGGGCCGACCGGCGTCGAGGACCTGCGCACCTACGCCGTGGCGCGCCTGCTGCTGCACAACATCCCGCACCTCAAGGCTTACTGGATCATGCTCGGCATCAAGACGGCGCAGACCGCGCTCTGGTTCGGCGCCGACGATCTCGACGGCACCGTGCAGGAGGAGCGCATCTACCACATGGCCGGCGCCGCCACGCCGCAGGTGATGCACCCGACGGAGATCATCCGCCTCATCCAGAACGCGGGCCGCGCGCCGGTCGAGCGCGACACCCTCTACAACGTGGTCGCCGAGGGGGCGGCCCTGGTCTCCGACAAGCCCTTCCGGCGCCAGGTCCGCCGCGGGCTGGAGGTCGTCTCGTGAGCGCGCCCGACAAGAAGCTCCGCCTCTCCGCCGTCTCGTTCCTCAACGCCCGGCCCATCACCTACGGCCTCGAGCAGGCGCTGGGCGACAGCAACGAGCTGTTCGAGCTGTCGTTCGATCTCCCGTCGCGCTGCGCGGAGCGGCTCGCCGAGGGGGACGCCGATCTCGGCCTCATCCCGGTGGGGGCCTACGCGGCCAGCCCCGAGGAGCTGCGCATCGTCCCCGGCGTCGCCATCGCCAGCCATGGCGCGGTCCGCACCGTCCTCCTGGTGGGCGAGGTCCCCTGGACCGAGATGCGGGAGATCGTCCTCGACGGCGCCTCGCGCAGCTCGGCGATGCTGCTCCGGCTGCTCTGCCACGAGCGGGGCCTGGCGCCCGGCTTCCGCGAGGTGGCGCACGAGGAGGTGCTGGAGGCCGCGCGCGGCGACACCGGCGCGCTGGTGATCGGCGACGCCGGCTTCGCGGCCGGCGAGCGGTTCCCGTACGTGCAGGACCTGGGCGCCGCCTGGCACGCGCTGACCGGCCTCCCCTTCGTCTACGCGGTGTGGGCCGGGCGGCCGGGCGCCGTCGACGCGGCGGCCATCGCGGCCCTGCAGCGGAGCCTGGAGGCGGGCCTCGGCGCGCGGCCGGTGATCGCGCGCGCGCACGCGGAGGCGCACGGCGGCGACCCGGCTATCTACGAGTCGTACCTCTCGCACAACATCCGCTACCGCCTCGGGGCCGAGGAGCTCTCCGGGATGGCCGCCTTCTTCGCGCGCGCCCACGCCGCCGGCCTGGTCGCCAAGCCGCCCCGCGCGCGCCTCTACGAAGGCGCGACCAGCACGCCGACCGGACGATCGCGTGGAGATCGATCGGCGCCGCCGAACGCGCTCCTTCGCGGGGGGGCCCGGGGACCCGCCCAGGGTCCCCGAACGATCGACGCCCTCCTCGCCGACTCGGCCGCCGGCGGGCGGCTCTCGCCCGAGGAGGCGATGCGCCTCTACGCGGAGGCGCCGGTGCTCGAGCTCGGCGCCGCCGCCGACGCGCGCCGCCGGATGCTCCACCCCGACGACGTGGTCACCTACATCATCGACCGCAACGTCAACTACACCAACGTCTGCGTCACCCGCTGCAAGTTCTGCAACTTCTACCGCCCGCCCACCAACAAGACCGAGGGCTACGTGCTCTCGCGCGAGGAGCTCGCCAAGAAATTCCAGGAGACGGTCGATCTCGGCGGCGTGCAGATCCTGCTGCAGGGGGGGCTCAACCCCAACCTGCCGATCGCCTGGTACGAGGACCTCTTCCGCTGGATGAAGGCCAACTTCCCGCTGGCCATCCACGGGCTCTCGCCCGAGGAGATCCGCTACATCGCCGAGCTCGAGGACCTGCCGATCCGCGCGGTGATCGAGCGGCTGGTCGCCGCGGGGCTCGACTCCATCCCCGGCGGCGGCGCCGAGATCCTCGACGACGAGATCCGCCACGCCATCTCGCCGCTCAAGTGCACCACCGACACCTGGATGAAGGTGATGGAGGAGGCGCACGCGCTCGGCCTGCGCACCACCGCCACCATGGTGTTCGGCTTCGGCGAGGAGCCGCGCCACCTCGTCAACCACTTCGAGCGGCTGCGGGCGCTGCAGGACCAGACCGCCGGATTCACGGCCTTCATCTGCTGGCCGTTCCAGGCCGAGGGGACGCGGCTCAAGCTGCACGACGACACCACGGCCATGCGCTACCTGCGGATCTTCGCGCTCTCGCGCCTCTACCTCGACAACTTCCCCGGCCTGCAGGTCTCCTGGCCGACCATGGGGCCCGAGGTGGGGCAGGTCGGGCTGCGGTTCGGCGGCAACGACTTCGGCTCGGCGATGATCGAGGAGAACGTCGTCTCCCAGGCGG
>DASZVW010000462.1:0-3918 GCA_035546895.1 Polyangia bacterium | reverse complement strand
GAACGGTCGTCCGAATGGTCGTCCGAAGGGTCATGGGGTGGCGCTGATCCACATGTTGATGAGCGTCGCCTCGGGGCCGGTGGGCGAGATGAGCATGCCGCCGCCGTGCGGGACCTTGTCCTCGGGGTAGATGAGCAGGTCGCTGTCGAGCGGATCGGCGCAGTTCATCCGCTGCGTGGCCTGGGTGTAGTTGTTGGCCCAGTCCATCGGGAGCGGGATGCTCCCCGGCTCGACGGGGAGCGAGAGGGTCATCGGGGGGCTCGACCCCGGCCCGTGGCAGCTGCTGTCGTAGCAGTGCTTGCCGTTGTAGGTGTTGCCCAGGAAGCTCGGCCAGACCTGGTCGATGAAGAACTGCTGGCTCGGCTGGCAGAGGTTGACGTCGGCGGGCGGCGTGCCGAGATCGACGCTCTCGCAGCCCGCCGCGCCGAGCAGCGCCGCCGCCAAAACGAGCGCGCCGGCGCGCCTCAAAACGTGTACCTCAGGTAGGTGGAGGCCATCAGCTCCTGGCTCCCCGAGAGGTTGGTCATCAGCAGGTAGTCGCCGCGGATCCCGACCGAGAAGTGGCGCGACAGCGAGTGGTAGTCGGCGCCGGCGCCGCCGCCGGCGGTGAAGCCGACCCGGTAGCGCGGCTCGACGGCCAGCACGTAGAGCGCGTTGGTCGACAGGCGCGCCACCCCGATCCCCCCCTCGCCGAAGATCGAGGTCTGGCCGAAGCGCAGGGTCAGCTTCCCCTCCGCCGTCGCCTGGTAGGTCTGGAGCAGCTGGCCGGAGAGGACGTTCCCCTCGCTGATCTGGTGGGTCGAGCCGAGGACGTGGGCCTGCAGGGCCAGCCAGCGGAAGAGGTCGTAGCCGAGGTGGGCGCCGACGGCGAAGCCGGGCGAGACGACGCCGCCCGCCTTGCCGAAGAAGGCGACCGCGCCGACCTCTCCCTCGGTGTAGAGGCCGCGGGCGAACTTGTCGGGGTCGGGGAAGACGACGGCGCCGGCCGGCTCGGCGGTGACCTGGGCCCGGGCCGCCGGCGCGCCCGCCAGCAGCCAAGACGTCGCCAGCGCTGCCATCAGCCTGCGGGGTCGGAGGGGTCTCAATGGGCTCTAGTTGGTGGGCGCCATCGCCGGCGGCGCGAACAGCGCCGGCGTGGGCGAGAACAGCGTGTCGGTCGGGTTGTGCAGCAGCTGGTCGTCGTCGTCGCGGACCCGGACGGCGTAGGTGCAGCTCATGTTGCGGTTGGCGGTGAAGTTGACGTCGATCTCGATGAGCGCCGGGAGGACCACGTTCGGCGGCACCATCTCGAGCCCGATGGGGTTCACCTGCGAGTTGTTGATCAGCACGGCGTTGAAGGGGGCCATCCAGCGCCCGATGGCGTCGAGATCGAGCTCCGCCTCGTTGAAGTCGTCCTCGCGGACGGTCCCCGAGATGGTCTGGTTCTGGGCGATCGTCTGGGGGGTCACCGGGATGAGCGGGATGTACTGGGGGGCGTCGTTGTTCCCCTCGCCGAGCGTCGTGGCCACGATGTTCTCGTCGTACTTGGTGTACTCGTTGGCGCCGTCGATCCCCAGGCTGAACTGGGGGACGTCGTTGGGGTCGTCGTCGGGCCCCTGGCCGGGCGTCGGCGTGTAGGTGACCTCGTAGGTCAGCTCGAGGTGGACGTGGTCGCGCTGGATCCAGGGGACGTCGAAGCTCCCGCCCAGCGCCGCCTTCTGCATGGCCAGCGCCTGCTGCTCGTCCTTGGTCGGGTTGCGGAACTGCAGCGTGAGGCCGGTCTCGGCGCGGGGCGGGTTCCCCATGGCGTCGTTCATGCCGGTCACCGCCAGCGCCGGCGTCGCCGGGCCGGGGAAGTAGATCGGCGCGTTCAGGTCCTGGCAGCCGAGGCCGAACGGCGCCAGCGCCAGCAGCGCCAGACCGAGCCCGCGGCTCATGACCCCCCTTTGAAGACGAAGGGGAAGCGGCCCACGATCGTCTGGCCGGGGGCCTTGGGGAACTGCCACTGCTTGACCTGGCGGAGGATGCACCCCTCGACGGCGGCGTCGTTCATGGCGCTCGACTTGACGCTCGCCTTGCTGACGGTGCCGTCGGGCTGGATCACCCAGAAGACGTCGATGTTGCCCGACAGCGACGGCTTGTGCTGCAGCTCCTTCTCGTAGCAGTACTTCACGCCCGCCTCGTGGGCCTTGACCACCTTGTAGACCTGCTCTTTCGAGAGCGAGCCGTCGGTGTCGCCGCCGCCCGAGCCGAGGCCCACCGAAACCTCACGCGGACCCTTCTCCGAGAACTTGGGGCCGCGCCCGTGGCCGTGGGTGCCGCGCCCGCCGGTGTCGAGGTTCCCGGCGCCGTAGATGTGGCCGTAGCCGGTGCCGCCGCCGCCCGGGCCGGAGCCGCTGGTGGTGAGCCCGCCGGCGCCGTGGCCGACGACCATCTTGGCGCCGGCCATCCCGGCCATCGCCTGCTCGACGTCGTTGTTCTGCGCGAACAGCTTGGAGAGCCCCGAGCCCGGCGCCTTGTCGCGCCCGATGACGCTGAGGATGCCGACCTTCTGGACCTTCTCGCGCAGGATGTCCTCCCGCCCCTTGGGGATGATGGTGTCCTTCGGGGTGGCGTCGTTGCGGCCGATGCGCCCCGCCTTCTCCTTGGCGCGCTTGGTCTGCCCCTCTTTCTCGGTCGACTTCTGGGCCTCCTCCTCCTTCTGCTTCTTGATCTCCTTCTTCTGGAACTCGAGCGCCGCCGGGGCCTCGATCTTGGCGATCCGGCTGGCGTCGAGCGCCAGCGGCGGCCGCGGCTCGGTCTTCTCCCACAGCAGCGTCAGGAGGATGGCCAGCGCGCCGAGCACGATGCTGGTGCCGACGGTGATCTGCACCATCTGCGGATCGCGGACGCGCGGGCGGGGGACCGCGTCGGGCGGATCGACCCAGCGGAGCTCGATCCGCAGGTCGCTGCCGTCGGCGAAGATCAGCTTGGCCTTGTCGCCGCGGGCGAGGTCCACGTCGCGCGAGGCCACCTCGGCGACCGGCGTGCTCACCCCGGCGAGCGTCAGCTCCCCGCGCAGCGCCGAGGCGAGGTGGAGGACGTAGCCGTCGCGCTTCGGCCGCAGGAGGACGTGGCGGCTCTTCCCCTCGAGCGGCGGGGTGACGAAGGTGGCGCGCTTCGAGGGGCCGACGGTGATCTTGCGGCGGCGCGCCAGCAGGCGGTACCCCAGGATCTGGCCGCGCCAGATCATCGCCACCTGCAGCATGGCGTGCGCCGTCACGGGGCGGGGCGCCGTCCGGCGCCGCGCAGGCTGGGGGCCCGGCGGCGGCGGCGGGAGGGCGTGTGAGTGTGTGCTGGCCACGAGATCACCTATTCCCCTGCGTCAAAGGCTCTTGTCATCGGCACTTTGCGCGAGCTCCTTCATGAACGAGCGCTTGTCGGGCGCCGACATGTCGAGCTCCAGTTTCACCCGGTTCAAAAAATACAAGAGTTGCGGCGTCTTGAGCTTCCCCTCCACGTCCATGGCGCCGAAGGTGTAGGTCTTGGTCTTGAGTGTCTTCCCGCCCGCTTTTCCATCGGCGGCCGGCTTGGCGTCGTCGGCGGCGGCCTCGCCCCCTTCGCCGGCGCTCTCGTCGGCGGCGGTCGGGGGCGGCGCCGGGGTGACGGCGCGCTCCTGCGTGCGCGTGGGGGCCGGGCGGTGCACGGCCGGGGCGTGGTGCTTGGGCTTCTTCGCCGACGCGGACGCGCCCGCGAGGAGGACCAGCGCCGCCGCCACCGCCCCCGCGCGCCTCACTTGAGCTCCTTGAGGCGGGCCTCGACGTCGGCGCGCCGGCCGTCGTCCTTGCCGACCGCCTGCAGGTACTGGGTCAGGGCCTCCTTGGCCTTGGCGGGATCCTTGTCGAAGTCCATGTAGAGGACGCCGAGGTCGTAGAGCGCCGGCGGGTAGTCGGGCTCGAT
>DASZVW010000461.1:0-2951 GCA_035546895.1 Polyangia bacterium | reverse complement strand
ACCAGGCCGCGCCGGCGGGGCGAGAGCCGTTTTGCCTTGGCGAGCCCGTCGACCGTCCGACGGACGGCCTGCGCCAGCGCACGGTAGTCACCCGCGCGCGCGGCCCGAAATTGTCGCTCGATCGCCGCGTCAGTCAGTCCGCCGACGAAGCGCGACTCACACAGCGACGCCTCGCCGCCGTCGGCGGCGATCTCGCGAACGACCCACTCCAGGTCCTCGCGCGCGCTCTCGGAGCACGGCAGCGCGTAGACCGAGTTCTTGATGGCGACCGCCCCCAGCTTCTGCAACCGGCGCCCGATCTTCACCCGCAGGTAGGCAGGCCGCGGCCGGATGGCGTGAATGAGCAACAGCCAGCGCGGGCGCTCGGCCCGCGCGGACGCATCGGCCGGCGGGGACGGCGCCCCGGCCGACCGCCTAGCGGCCGGATCCACCGGCGCGAGTTCTAAGATTCAAATGAATCATTCAGTTGACACGGATGATACACATGTTTCATACCTGCGTGAACCCGGGGACCGGGCGGCGCCCCGACAGGAGACGTCCAATGCGGATCTTGACTCTCGCAGGTCTGGTGGCGATCGGCGTCGCACCCGCGACGGCCGCGGCGGCGCCCAAGGAGACCCCGGCGTTCGACCAGGCGCACATCGAGCAGCTCACCGGCGCCAAGGGGAAGCTCGACGAGAAGGCCGGCGTCTTCAAGGTCGGCGTTCCCCGCAGCGACCTCCAGGTCGTCGCCGGCGGCGTCCACCTGACGCCGGCGATGGGGCTCACCTCCTGGGCCGCCTTCACGCGCTCGGGCATCCACACCGCGGTGATGGGTGACCTCGTGCTGACCGAGGATCAGGTCAACGCGGTCATGAGCGTCGCGCTCGACAACGGCCTCGAGGTGACGGCGCTCCACAACCACTTCTTCTGGGACGTGCCGAAGGTGATGTTCATGCACATCGGGGGGATGGGCGACGTCGACAAGCTGGCCGCCGCGGTCGGCGCGGTGTTCACCGAGATCCGCGAGACGAGCGGCGGCAAGGTGGCGAGCCCCCGGGCCGACATCGATCCGGGCAAGAGCACGCTCGACCCCAAGAAGCTCGACGCCGTCTTCGCCGATCGCGGCGCGCCCGGCGACTACAAGGGCGGCGTCTACAAGATCGTCGTCGGCCGTGCCACCAAGATGGGCGGCCACCGAATGGGGAAGGCGATGGGGGTCAACACCTGGGCGGCGCTGGCCGGCTCCGACGAGCAGGCGGTGATCGACGGGGACTTCGCGATGCTGGAGCCCGAGCTGCAACCGGTGCTGCGGGCGCTCCGCAAGAACGGGATCAACGTCGTCGCCATTCACCAGCACATGACCGGCGAAGCGCCGCGCGTGCTGTTCCTGCACTACTGGGGGATCGGCAAGGCGGCCGACCTGGCGAGCGCCGTCGTGGCGGCGCTCAAAGAGACGAAGAGTGACGGCGCGCCGTGAGACCGCGGCGCCCGCGGTAGCGGACACGATCCCCGCCCCCTGGCCGGCGTTCCTGGGTTACTTCCTGCGCCTGGGGACGTTCGGGTTCGGCGGACCAATCGCGCTCGCCGGCTACATGCAGCGCGATCTGGTCGAGCGCCGCCGCTGGATCAGCGAACGCGACTACTTGCAAGGACTGGCGCTGGCCCAGCTGGCGCCCGGGCCGCTGGCGGCGCAGCTCGCGATCTACCTCGGCTGGGTGCGGGCCCGGATCTGGGGCGCGACGCTGGTCGCGGCCGCGTTCATCCTGCCGTCGTTCGCGATGGTGCTGGCCCTCTCGGCGCTCTACGTCCGCTACGGCGGCCTCCCCTGGATGCAGAGCGCGTTCTACGGTGTCGGCGCCGCGGTCATCACCATCATCGCGCGCAGCGCCCTCAAGCTGGTGAGAATGACGCTGGCCCGCGACCGGTTGCTGTGGGGCCTGTTCGCGGCCAGCGCCCTCGCCACCGCCTGGACCGAATCCGAGATCGTCTGGCTCTTCCTGGGCAGCGGCCTCGCGGCCCTGCTGGTCCGATTTCCGCCGCGCCGGGCGGCGCCGGCCGCGGGCCTCCTGCCGCTGCCCGGCGTCAGCCTCACCTTCGCAGCCGCCCTGGCTCCGTCGCTCCCGTCCTGGCCGCTGCTCGGCCGGGTGGCCGCCTACTTCGCCGAAGCGGGGACGTTCGTGTTCGGCAGCGGCCTCGCCATCGTCCCCTTCCTGCACGGCGGCGTGGTGAACCAGTTCCACTGGCTCGGCGAGCGGCAGTTCCTCGACGCGGTGGCGGTCGCCATGATCACGCCAGGGCCGGTGGTGATCACCGTGGCCTTCATCGGCTACCTGGTGGCGGGGCCGCTCGGCGCCGGCGCCGCCGCACTGGGCGTCTTCTTGCCCTGTTACCTCTTCGTGATCGTCCCCGCCCCCTTCTTCCGGCGGTTCGCCGACAACCCGCGCGTCAAGGCATTCGTCGACGGCGTCACCGCGGCGGCCACTGGCGCCATCGCCGGCGCGGCGTTCGTCCTCGGGCGCCGCGCGCTCGCCGATCTCGGCGCCGCCGCGATCGCGCTCGGGGCCTGGATCTGCTTCTCGCGCGTCAAGAAGGTGCCGGAGCCACTGGTGATCGCGGCCGCCGGGCTCGTCGGCCTCATCGTCCACCGTGGCTGACCTGCCCGGCTGCCGTCGGCCTTCGGCGCGCGTCAGCGCCAGGCCCGCTCGTACTGGACGGGGATCGGGGGCTCGGCCCCCAGCTCGCGGGCGGCGCGCAGCGGCCAGTAGGGATCCCGCAGGAGCTCGCGCGCCAGGAACACCATGTCCGCCTGGCCGGTGCGCAGGACGTGCTCGGCCTGCGCGGCCGCGGTGATGAAGCCGATGGCGGCGGTGGGGATCGGCGCCTCGGCGCGGATGCGGGCGGCGTTCGCGGTCTGGTAGCCCGGCCCGGCGTCGATCGCCACCCGCGGCGCGATCCCGCCCGACGAGCAG
>DASZVW010000460.1:0-3190 GCA_035546895.1 Polyangia bacterium | reverse complement strand
TCACGGCGGGTTTCCTCGGCCCTGACCGCGGACGTCCGCGCGGACGTCCGTGAATGGGCGGTTTTTCCGCTGATTTTGGCGAAAACCTGCTGGCCAAGGCCGGCGGCCAGGCCCTATAAATGAGGCTCTTCGCTCTTGCTTAGGAGGCTCGCCTTGCACCGTTTGCCGCGCTCTCTCTTTCTCGCGTCCGTCCTGGGGCTCTCCGCGTCGGCCTGCTCGACGTTGTTCCCGAGCAACACCACCGACAACGGCCCGCCGACCCCGACCGGCTGCCTCAGCACGGGGACCAGGCACTTCGCCCCCGGCGGCTACTACGTCAACGGCAACACGGTCTGCACCTCCGGCGGCGTGGCGCACGAGTTCCACGGCGTCGACCGCCCCTCGCTCGAGTGGTCGCCGAGCGGCGATCACCTCTCGGGCGCCGACTTCCAGTTGATGGCCGGCTGGAACGCGAACGTGGTGCGGATCGCGCTCAACCAGGACTTCTGGCTCTCCGACTCGCCGATCGCCGATCCCAGCTACCCGGCGACCGTCGACGCCGCGGTCCAGTGGGCCGAGCAGGCCGGGATGGACGTCATCCTCGATCTCCACTGGTCCGACGCCGGCAAGCTGGGGAGCTGCACCACCAACTGCCAGCAGCTGATGGCCGACACCAACTCCATCACCTTCTGGTCGCAGGTGGCGGCGGTCTACAAGAACGACGGCCGCGTGATGTTCGAGCTCTACAACGAGCCGCACGACGTCTCCTGGACGATCTGGAAGTCGGGCGGCAAGACCAACGCGGGCTGGGTCGCCGCCGGCATGCAGCAGCTCTACGACGCCGTCCGCGGCGCGGGCGCCGACAACCTGGTGGTGATCGGCGGGCTCAACTACGCGTTCGATCTCTCGGGCGTGCCGTCGAACCGCATCACCGGCTACAACATCATGTACGCCACGCACCCCTACGGCGGGAGCGCCGACAAGGGGCCCTCGGCCTGGGACGGCGGCTTCGGCTTCCTCGCCAACACCGATCCGGTGGTCATGACCGAGTTCGGCGACGGCCAGGAGTGCAGCAACCAGAGCTACACGCCGGCCATCAACAACTACATCACGGCGCTCCTCGCCTACGCCGACCTGCACAAGGTGCAGTGGACGGCTTGGGCCTGGTACGACGGCGGGTGCAGCTTCCCCTCGCTGATCTCGGACTGGACGGGGACGCCGACGCCGCCCGGCATGCTGGTGCAGACCGCGCTCGCGGGCTACCACGAGCCGGCGCCCGGCGGTAAGCGGCCCGGCGGCGCGGTCGACGGCGGCGCGGGCGGCGCTCCGGGCGGTGACGGCGGCGCCAAGGACGGCGGCGGTGCGGGCGGTCAGGGCGCCGGCGGCGCGGGCGGCGGCGACGCCGGCTCGGGCGTTTAGCCTCGATCGGCGATCGGCCCCGCGCTAGGCGTGGCCGTGCAGGTGGCGGTGGCGATGCAGCACGTTCAGGTTGCTGCTCGCCGCCGTGAAGCCGATCGACAGCCCGACGAAGGCGCAGCCGAACGCGAAGCTCAGCCAGGTCAGCCAGGGCGTCGTGTTCTCGGCCAGCCCGAACAGCCAGGCCGCCAGCAGCACCGCGCCCACGAACGGCCAGGTGCCGATGCCGAACATCTCCGACGCCGCCGCGGGCCCGATCCCGGCCAGCGCCACGATCGCGCAGGCGAGCACCGTCCAGCTCAGCCAGCCGGAGTGACCGTAGAGAAGGGCGAAGATCCAGAGCGCGAACAGCCCCGAGCCCAGCAGAGCCGCCACGCCGAGCGCTCTCTTTTCCATGATCTCAAGGTGGTCATTCCCTAGAGGATCCGGTAGGTCCAGGCCTTGAGGTGGCCGGTTTCGGGGACGCCCGCCAGCTCGGGGTGGTCGCGGCCGGCGCCCGCCCGCGTCAGCACCTGCGCGGCTCGGCCGGCGTCGGCCAGGGCCTCGGTGCAGATCTCCTCCCAGTGCGCGCGGGTCACGCGTCCCGAGCAGGAGCAGGCGCAGAGGAGGCCGCCCGGTCTGGTCAGGCGCGCGCCGCGCAGGACCAGCTCCTTGTAGGCGCGGGCGGCCGTCGCCAGCGCCGCCTCGCCGCCCCGCTTGGCCAGCGCGGGCGGATCGATCACCACCACGTCGAACGCCTCGCCGGCGCTCTCCAGCGCGCGCAGCAGGTCGAACGAGTTGGCCCGCTCGACCTTCAGGTTGGAGAGCCGGTTGCGGCGCGCGTTGGCGGCCGCGCGCGCGACCGCCGCCTCGCTCTCGTCGACGGCCCGCACCTCGCCGGCGCCCGGCCTGCGCGCGAGCGCCAGCGCGAAGCCGCCGTGGTAGGTGAAGGCGTCGAGGGCCCGCGCCCCCGCCGGGGCCAGCGCCGCCAGCGCCGCCTGGTTGTCGGCCTGGTCGAGGAAGCCGCCGGTCTTGCCGTCGGTGAGCAGGTCGGCCTCCAGCTCGTTCGCCCCCAGCCGGTAGACGACGCGCGCGTCGGCGCCGTGGAGCAGGCCGGCGAAGCGGGGGAGCTCCTCGAAGTCGCGCGCCGAGCCGTCGTCGCGGGCGACCACCACGCGCGCCCCCAGCCGCCGGCGGACGATCACGGCGATCTCGGCGCGCGCGGCGTTCATGGCCACCGAGGTGGTCTGGATGACGGCGGCGTCGGCGTAGCGGTCGACCACCAGCCCCGGCAGCGCGTCGCTCTCGGCGTGCACCACCCGGTAGGCGTCGCGGTCGAGCCCCAGGGCGCGGCGGCGCTCGAGCGCGGCGGCGAGGCGCTCCTCGACGTAGGCACCGAGCGGGCGGGCGGCGTCGGCCTCCCGGTCGCGGGTCAACATCCGCAGCGCCAGCCGGGCGCGCGCGGCCCAGGTGGCCAGGCCGAGGCGCTTGCCGCGCCCGTCCTCGACCGCCACCACCGCCGGCCCCCCGCCACCGGCGTCGGCCGCCGGCCCGCGCACCACGTCTGGGCGGTAGACCCAGGGGTGGCCGGCGCGGATCCGGGCGGCGCCGCGGGGGCTCACCACGGCGATCGCGGCGTCGGGGCGCATCGGTTGGGCGCGCATCATAGGCTAAAATGAACCGCATGGCCGTCGCGCCCGTGTTCAAGACCGCCGCTCCCCCGTCGATCTACGCCGAACGCCGGGCGCGCCTCTGCGAGCGGTTGGGTCCGCAGGCGGCGCTGCTCCTCATGTCGCCGCCCGAGCGGCTGCGCAAC
>DASZVW010000459.1:0-9803 GCA_035546895.1 Polyangia bacterium | reverse complement strand
CGTCGGCGAACACCAGCTCGCCGAAGCGGCCGAGCGCGTGGAAGTCGCCCACCAGCGGCGGCGACCAGCCGGCCGCCTGCTGCGGCTTCCCCTTCGGCAGGTCCATGCGGAACATGTTGATGCGCCAGACGTCGCCCGGCTGGGGCGGCAGCCGCACGCCCGACTTGTCGTCCATCCCCTTGACGTCCTCGAGCGGAATGGCGAGCTCGACGGTCCATCCCCTGTCCTGGTCGTCGCGCTTGTTGAGCGTCCCGTCGACGTGCACCTTGGCCGTCAGCTTCGAGTTCCAGGAGAACGGCTTCAGCTTGGGATCGACGGTGTCCTCGTAGCGGCGCGGCGACGGCAGGTAGGTGTCGAAGATGTTCCCGTTGGGCGCCACCTGCAGCTCGATGTACGTCCGCCCGTTGCCGTCGGCGTCGATCATCAGCTCGTCGGCCTCCTCGGTCCACAGCTTGTCGTCGCGCTTGGCGAGGTCGGTCCAGACGTCGTCGTCGGTGTTGTCGAAGGCCACGTAGAGGTTCTTCTTGTCCCACAGCAGCTTGGCCTCGGTCTTCATCGACGGCGCCACCGGCCCACCGGTGAGCGTGTTGACGAACGGCCCGGTCGAGGGCGCTGCCGTCCAGACCGCGTCGTCGAGCTTCCCGTCGAGCTTGGGGGCCTTCTCGATCTCGCGCGCGAGGTAGCGCTTGCGCGTCTGGGCGACGCCGGCCGCGCGCACCGGGAGCGAGGCCGCCAGCACGCGCCCCTCGCCGTCGTGCGGGCCCGACTTGATCGGCATCCGCGTCGACCCGCGCCAGAGGCCCACGTAGACCTCCACCACCGGATAGTTCCAGCCGGCGGGGAGCTCCACGGTGTGCACGTCGCGGATGATGTCGCCCGCCTTCCAGACGCCGACCGGGTACTTCCCCTGGATGGGGATGTGGTCGGCGTTGACGTAGTCCTTCTTCCCGGGCCCCTCGACGTGGGTGAAGGTCCGCCAGCCGTCGCCGGGGGGCGAGAGGACCTTGAAGTACTGGGTGAGCTTCACGTCCTTGCCGGCCTCGACCGGCAGCGGATCGACGTCCATCCCCAGGAACAGCACCTTGCCGTCGAGGTTGGCGTTCACCGCGTACTTCGGGGACGGCGGGGCCGAGAGCAGGTTCTGCTTGGCGACGGCCAGATCGTCGGAGGTCGGCTTGTCGGGTTCCTGCTCGACGCAGCCGCCGGCCGCTACGAGGAGCGACAGCGCCGCCAGGCGGAGCGCGAGGGTTCGCATGCCGGCGTTTCTAACCAAGCGGGGGACGGTTTGCAATCGAGCGCGCCCACGGCCGAGGCGGTCGGCGCCGCCGGGATCCGCCCGGGCGGCAGGCCGCGCACGCCGCGCAGCGCGACCTCGAGGATGATCTCGGCGCGCGCGGTGGTCTCGCGCAGGAAGTTGAGGATCCGCTCGCGCGCCGAGCGCGCGGGCTGCGCGGCCGGGACGCCGATCGCCTGCAGCCCGGCGTGGTCGGCGATGTAGAGCGCGCGCGGCAGGTGGTAGGGCTGCGACACCACCAGCAGCGACCCGACGCCCATCGCCGCCGCGTCGGCCATGCTGGCCGCCGTCCGGTAGCCGCCCCGATCGAGCACCACGTCGGCGGGCGCCACCCCGCGGCGCTCCAGCCAGGCGGCCATGGCGTCGGGCTCGTCGTAGCCGGGGCGGGCCAGCCCGGAGACGATGATCCGCCGCGCCAGCCCCGCCCGGTAGAGCTGGCGGCCGGTCTCCAGCCGCGCCGCCAGCTCGCGCGAGGGGACGCCGCCGGGGAACACGCGGTTGCCGAGCACCATCGCGTAGGGGCGCGGGGGGACGCGGGCGAGGTCCGCGATCACGGCGGGCCGGCTGCGGGCGACGAGGTAGGCGTTGGCCGCCCCGTCCCAGGCGAGCGCCGCCAGCGCGGCGCCCAGCACGATCCGCCGCCCCCAGCGGGCGCGCGGCCCGGGCGCGGCGGCCTCAGCCGGCATCGCGGTAGACCTTCGCCGCGCCGATGTGCCCGAGCCGGTGCCAGCGGACGTACTGCCGCGAGAGGTGAAACAGGATCTCGGCCCGCGGCATCCCCTGCTCGACGACGCGCTCGACCCACTCGATCGCCACCTCGCGCGCGTCGGGCGGGTGGAACAGGAAGGTGCGCCCGAACACCGCCCGCTCGCCGTCCCAGATCACCCGCGCCTCGAACACGTCCCCCTCGGCGATGCCGGCGGTGTTGCGGCGCTCGAGCACCGAGAAGCGCGCCCCCCCGAGGAGGTCGTCGATCTCCAGCACCCGCTCGGCCGAGGCGGCGAGCTGGAACAGGCTGCGGTGGCTGGAGGCGAGGTGCGCCAGCGCCCGCCGCTCCGCCGCCGGGAGCTTCTTCCCGTTCTCCACCGCGTGCAGGATGGGGGCCTGGCCGCCCAGCCCCGCGTGCGGCCGCTCGAGCACGTACCACTCGAGGAACGAGGCCATCCGCCCCTCGAACAGCTCGGCGTCGTCGTCGAACACCTTGCCGGCGCGGTCGAAGTACTCCTCGCGCGCGCGCATGGCCTCCAGCCGATGCTCGTTCTCGCTGTAGCGCTCCGTCAGCCGATCGAGCAGCGGGTAGATCATGCTCAGCGGCGGCGCCGCTCTTCCATCAACGTCCGGAAGCGGTCGAACAGGTAGCCGGCGTCGTTGGGCCCGGGCGAGGCCTCGGGGTGGTACTGGACGCTGAACACCGGCAGCTCGCCGTGACGCATCCCCTCGACGGTCTTGTCGTTGAGGCTGACGTGCGAGAGGACGGCCTTGCCGGCCATCGAGTCGACGTCGACCGCGAACCCGTGGTTCTGCGAGGTGATCTCCACTTTGCGGGTGCCGAGGTCCATCACCGGGTGGTTGGCGCCGTGGTGGCCGAACTTCAGCTTGTAGGTCTTGCCCCCCATCGCCTGCCCCAGGATCTGGTGACCGAGGCAGATCCCGAACACCGGCAGCTTGGAGGCGCAGAGCTCGCGCGCGGCCTCGACGGCGTACCCCACCGCCGCCGGATCGCCGGGGCCGTTGGAGAGGAAGATCCCGTCCGGCTTCAGGGCCAGCGCCTCGCGCGCCGGCGTGGTGGCGGGGACCACGCTCACCTTGCAGCCCGAGGAGCGCAGGTGGCGGAGGATGCCGCGCTTGATGCCGAAGTCGTAGGCCACCACGTGGTGGCGGACGGGACGCGTCTCCACCGGGCCGCGGCTGGGGGCGCGCGGGCCGGCCCACAGGGGCTCGTCCCAGTCGTACATCTTCGACGAGGTCACCTCGCGGACCAGGTCGCGCCCCTCGAGCGAGGGGTGCTTGCGCGCGCGCGCCACCGCGCCGGCCGGGTCGGCCACGTCGCGGGTGATGACCGCCCGCTGCGCGCCCGAGAGGCGGATCCGTCGGGTGACCGCCCGGGTGTCGATCCCGGTGATGCCGGCCACCCCGTGCGCCGCGCAGAGCTCGTGCAGCGACCCGGCGGCCCGCCAGTTGGAGACCACCGGCGACAGCTCGCGCACCACGAAGCCGGCGCACCAGGGGCGCGCCGACTCGAAGTCGACCGGGTTGACGCCCACGTTCCCGATCTCGGGCGCCGTCATGGTGACGATCTGCCCGCGGTAGGAAGGGTCGGTCAGCACCTCCTGGTAGCCGGTGATCGCGGTGTTGAAGACGATCTCGCCGGCGCCCGGGACGTCGCCGCCGTCCGCCGCCCCGAAGCCGAAGCCGCGGTAGACGGTGCCGTCCTCCATCGCCAGCAGCGCCGGCGGGAGGCCCTGCGAACCTTGCGGCGACGACTGTTGCTGGGACGGCTGTTGCGGATCTTGGCTCAAGCTCTCTCCCCCGAGTAGACGATAGCACCGCCGACGACGGTCAACACCGCCTTCCCTCGCAGCCCCCGGCCGGCGAAGGGGGTGTTGCGCGAGCGCGACCGGAGCGCGGCCGGCTCGCAGGTCCAGGCCGCCTCCGGGTCGATGACCGTCAGGTCGGCGGGGGCCCCGGCGGCCAGCGACCCGCCCGGCAGCCCGAACAGCGCCGTCGGCGCGGCCGAGAGGCGCTGGACGAACGTCGAGGGGGTGAGCGTCCCCGCCCGGACCAACTCGAGCAGGAGCGGCACCGCCGTCTCGAGCCCGATGATCCCGAACGCCGCCTGCTCGAACTCGACCTCTTTCTCCACCGGCGAGTGCGGCGCGTGGTCGGTGGCCACGGCGTCGATGGTCCCGTCGGCGAGCGCCGCCCGCAGCGCCTCCACGTCGGCGGCCCCGCGCAGCGGCGGGTTGCACTTGGCGTGGGTGTCGTAGTGCGCGCAGGCCTCGTCGGTGAGCGTCAGGTGGTGCGGCGTCACCTCGCAGCTCACCGGCAGCCCGCGCCGCTTCGCCTCGCGGATGAGGCGCACCGAGTCGGCGCTGCTCACGTGGGCCACGTGGTAGCGGGCGCCGGTCAGCGCGCAGAGCTCGAGATCGCGCGCCACCATCGCCGACTCGGCCGAGGCGGGCTGGGCCCGGATGCCGGCGCGGGTGGCCACCGGCCCCTCGTTCATGGCCCCGCCCGCCGACAGCGTCAGGTCCTCGCAGTGCTGGACGATGGGGAGGCCGAAGGTGCGCGCGTACTCCATCGCCCGCCGCATCAGCTCGGCGTTCATCACCGGCCGGCCGTCGTCGGAGACCGCCACGCAGCCGGCCTCCTTGAGCTCGCCCATCTCGGCCAGCGCCTCGCCGCCGAGCCCCTTGGTGATGGCCCCGATCGGGTAGACCCGCACCGTCCCGGCTTCGCGCGCACGGCGCACGATGAGCTCGGTCACCGCGCGCGTGTCGTTGGGCGGCGTCGTGTTCGGCATCGCGCACACGGACGTGAACCCGCCGGCGGCCGCCGCGCGCGTCCCGGTGGCGATGTCCTCCTTGTACTCCTGGCCCGGCTCGCGCAGGTGGGTGTGCAGATCGACGAGCCCCGGCACCACCCACTTGCCGCGCACGTCGACGACGCGCACGCCCGCGTCCACGCCGGCGGCGATCCCGGGGCCGATCCGCCCGACGGCGCCGTCCTTCAAAAGCACGTCCGCCTCGGCGTCGAAACCGCGCCGAGGATCGATGACCCGGCCGCCGCGCAGACAGAGATCCATTCGCGGGTCCCCTTGATAGGGGGTTCCCGCCCCCCAGTCAACCGGTTTTGCGACGCGATCGGGCCTTGGCGGCGAGATCCCCCAGCTTGGTCGCCACCACGGTCCGCAGGCGCCGGGAGGGGATGCGGTCCATCCAGGTTCTGGCCTCGGCGAACCGGAAGGTCGAGGGGAGCTCGATCTCGGGCAGCGCCGCGAACAGTCGGGATCGCGTCCCGGACAGATAGAAGAAGTCGACCACCGCCTTCTCGGGCGTGGCCAGCTTCACGCCGGACGAAGAGAGGTCGAATCCACCGAAGATCTCCGGAGCGATCCGGTGAACGGAGAAGGTGCCCACCGCGGTTCGGATTCGCTGGGTGCGGTCGAGCGACGCCAGGTAGATGGCGTGTGGAATCTGCGAGATCAGGCCGTGCAAGTAGAGCGCCGACTGCAGCGAGACGTAGCTCGGATACGGCGCGGTGAGGTAGTCGGCCAACAGATAGGGGTCGACCTCCTTGCCGACGATCCAGAGGCCATGCCGCAGCGGCGTCACCAACCCGGCCCCGGCCAGGCGGCGTAACGCCTTGTTGGCGGCGTCGACGGAGAGTCCCCAGAGCGCCGCCGCGTCGCGGGTGGCCACGACGGGCCGGCGAAGGTCCTGGAGTCCCGCGATGGCCTGCGCCGCGTTCATCGGCCGAGCCTCTCCAGCGCATCGACCACCTCCAGTTGCTGGGCCTCCCAGGCCTCGCGCGTCGCGTAGGGCGCGGCCTCCTCGGGCGCGAGGTAGGCGACCACCTGAGCGACGTACTCGTCGTACGAGAGCTCCATTGCCCGCTCGGCCGCCTTGGGCGCGATCTTTTTCGTTGCGGACGTCGCGGGGATGTCGCCGCGCGATCGGGCCAGCAGCAGCGCCAGATCGAAGACGTCCCGCGCCTGCACCTCGGCGCGCCCGGCGAGCGCCCCAATCTTCCCCTCGATCGCGGCCGAAAGGAGGTAGTGACCGACGAGCGGCGGCGTCATCTGGTACCCCCGGGCCAGCCCGGTGTCCACCGGCTCGAGCCGGGATTCACCGCCCATTCCGCGCCGCGAAAACTCGATCTTCGTGGGCAGCGCCAGCGTGCGCCCCCGAGCCTCCAGTTGGATCTTCCATCGCTGCGTCGTCTCGGTTTGCGTGGGCGAGCTGACCGCCGCGATCTCCAAACCGTAGGCCGCGAGCGGCCGCCGGAGGACGGGCGACGCCAGAACCTTGTCGACGTTCTTTCGGAGTGTCTCTTTGGCGACGATCGTGACGTCGACGTCGAGATCCTCGGAGTAGCGGATACTCCCGAAGAAAAAGCGGAGGTTGCAACCGCCCTTGACGATGAGCTGCGCCCGATGAGGTCCGCTCGCCGCCGCACGGAGAAACAGGAGGTGAAAGACCTCCACGGCCTGGCGATCAGTCAGTCGGTCGAGCACGAAATCAACAATACCAAATATCGACCTATTCGTCGATGCTATGTGTTCTTAAGCCGGGGGCCGCGGCGTGATCCTGTCGACGAACGTCCGGAGCCTCTTGAACCAGCGGAGCTTGTCGTCGAATCCGGGGAAGCTGGCATTGAGGCCGCTGGGGTTGGGGACCACGAACACCCGAGCGCCGGCGATCGTCTCCCGCTTCGGTCCCACGCCCGGGCCGGAGGCGGCGCCGAAGTAGGTCCGGTACAGGCTGACGCCCACGAAGGCGACCACCGCCGGCCGCCAGGCGGCGATCTTGCGCGCCAGCGCCGCGTGCCCGCGCGCGATCTCGGCGCGCGTCAGCTCCGCCGCGGTGCGCGTGGTGCGCGGGCAGAGGTTGGTGAGACCGATGCCCAGCTCGGCGAGCCGCTGGTCCTCGCTGTAATGGAGCAACGTGGGCGTCAGCCGCGCGGCGTGCAGCAGCCGCCAGAACGGGTTGCCGTTCCCCGCGAAGTGGTGGCCGACCGCGCCCGACTTCAGCCCCGGGTTGATCCCCACCAGCAACAACCGCGGCCGATCGACGATGACGTCGCGGAGAGGCCGCGCCGGCGCTTCCAACCCCTTTGCCACGGGACCAGTTCATGACCATAATCATGACCATGTTGAAGGTCAACATTCACGAGGCCAAGGCCAATCTCTCGAAGTACGTGGCCGAGGCGGGGCGGGGCGAGACGGTGGTCATCTGCCACCGCAACCTCCCGGTGGCCGAGCTGCGCGCCCTCCCCCGCCCCCGCAAGACACCACGGCCCATCGGCCTCTACCGCGGCAGGTTCAAGGTTCCGCGCAGCTTCTTTGATCCGTTGCCGGCGGACATCGAGGCCGCCTTCAGGGGCGAATGAAGCTGCTCCTCGACACCTGCACGTTCCTCTGGATGGCGCTCGGCGAGCGTGCCCTCTCGCGTGGTGCGCGGGAGGCCATCACCGATCCGGCCAACGACGTTTACCTGAGCGCGATCTCATCCTGGGAGATCGCGCTCAAGCATGCCCTGGGCAAGTTGCCGCTGCCGGAACAGCCGACGCTGCTCCTCCCGGAGATGCGCGCGCGTCTCCACGTGGAGGCCCTGGCGCTCGAGGAGCCGGCCGCGCTGGCCATCGCCCAGCTCCCGGAGCTCCACCGCGATCCTTTCGATCGCATGCTGATCTGCCAGGCGATCATGGGCGGGCTCACGCTGGTGACCCCCGACCCGCTGGTCCGCCAGTACGCGGTGCCGACGCTCTGGTAGGCGTCCTACTCCGACGGGCCGGCGTCGCCGCCGGCCAGGAGGTATAGCACGGCCATCCGGACGGCGACGCCGCGGGCGACCTGGTCGAGGATGACGGCGCGCGGGCCGTCGGCGACGGCGGGATCGATCTCGATCCCCCTGTTGAGGGGGCCCGGGTGCATGACGATGGCGTCGGGCTTGGCCAGCGCGAGGCGCCGCGGGTTGAGGCCGAAGTAGCGCGAATACTCGCGCGTGTTGGGGAACAGCGCGCCGCCGATGCGCTCCTTCTGGATGCGCAACATCATGACCACGTCGGCCCCCTCGAGCGCCGGCTCGATCCGCTCGTGGATGGTGACGCTGCCGGGCGGCCCCATCGCCTCCAGCCCGGGCGCCAGCAGCGTGCGCGGGGCCGCGATACGCACGCGCGCCCCCAGCTTGGTGAGCGCCCAGATGTCCGAGCGGGCCACCCGGCTGTGGCGGATGTCGCCGCAGATGAGGACCTCCAGCCCCTCGAGCCGCCCCTTGTGGGCGCGGATGGTCGAGCAGTCGAGCAGCGCCTGGGTGGGGTGCTCGTGCGCGCCGTCGCCCGCGTTGACCACCCCGGCCCGCAGCCGCGCCGCCAGCATCTCGGCCGCGCCCGCCTGCGCGTGGCGCACCACCACCACGTCGGGCGCCATGGCGTCCAGGTTCCGCGCGGTGTCGAGCAGCGTCTCGCCCTTCACCGTCGAAGACGACGATCCCGAGATGTTGACCGCGTCGGCCGACAACCGCTTGGCCGCGATCTCGAACGAGGTGCGCGTCCGCGTGGAGGCCTCGAGGAACAGGTTGATGACCGTCTTGCCCCGCAGCGTCGGGACCTTCTTGATCGGCCGCTCGGCGATCTCCAGGAAGCGCTCGCCGAGGTCGAGGAGCTGGGTGATCTCGGCGCCGCTCAGCGACTCCATCCCCAGCAGGTGGCGCTGCGCGAACCCGGTCACGGCCGCCGCTCCCGCAGCACGACCCGGTCCCCCTCGCCCCGCTCGGACAGCATCACCCGCACCGACTCGCGCGCCGTCGTCTCGACGGTGACGCCCACCACGTCGGGCTGGATCGGCAGCTCGCGCCGCCCGCGATCGACCAGCGCCGCCAGCTTGACCGCCTGCGGGCGCCCGTAGTCGGCCAGCACGTCCATCGCCGCCCGGATGGTGCGGCCGGTGAAGAGGACGTCGTCGACCAGCACCACCGTGCGCCCGTCGATCGGCTCCGGCAGCTCGGTGGGGCCGATCTCCGGCTTGGGGAGGCCGCGGAAGACGTCGTCGCGGTAGAGCGAGATGTCGACCGCGCCGAGCAGCGGCTTGGCCTCGCCGGCCGCCGCCAGCAGCCCACACAGCCGCTGGGCCAGGAAGGCCCCGCCGGTGCGCACGCCGACCAGGTAGATCGGCCGCGCCTCCTGCGGGACCCGCTCGGCGATCTCCAGCGCCATCCGGCGCAGCGTGCGGCCGAGCCCGGCGGCGTCGAGGATCTCGCGCCGCTCGGTCAGATCGCTGTCGGGCGGCGGCAGGCGCGGGGTCATCGGGCGGGGCGCTCCATCGTCACAAGTAATACCGCACGTAGAGCTGCGAGAGCGCGTCCCAGACGCTGCCCGAGCCGATCACGCCGGCCGTCCAGAGGTGGGCGTTCGGCGCCCGCTCGTAGTCGACCTCGGCCCCGGCCTGGAGGCCGATCGACAGCGCCGGGACGCCGACGAACCCGAAGTGCAGCTCCCCCTCGACGGCGGCGCGCAGCTGGACCAGCAGCGTGCTGTCGACGTCGCCGCCGGCCGGGCGGAACCAGACCACGGCCAGCTCGGGGCTGGCGGCGATCGCCAGGTGGCGCCAGTTGGCGAGCAGCAAGGTCACCCCCACGATCGGCCCCACCCCCAGGTAGGTGTCGAGGTCCTGACCGCCGAGCGAGCCACCACCCGCCCCCAGCGCCAGGTAGCCGTCGAGGGCCAGGTTGCGCGAGGTCCAGTAGCGGGCGCCCACCGCCCCCAGCGTCACCGTGCAGGGGGTGCTCAT
>DASZVW010000458.1:0-2783 GCA_035546895.1 Polyangia bacterium | reverse complement strand
ACGGGCGGGTGGCGCGGCTGCCGGCGGGGTTCGATCCCGACGACTTCGTCCGCAAGAGCGACGACGGCCCGGGCGCCTTCCGGCGGATGGTCGAAGGCGCGCGCCCGATGCTCGACCAGTTCATCCAGGACAGCGTCGAGGAGAGCAGCATCGAGGGGAAGATCGCGACGCTGGAGAAGGTGGCCGAGCTGCTCGTGCGGGTGAAGAACCAGACCAAGCGCGAGCTCTACGCCGGGCAGCTGGCCGGCGTGCTGGGGCTGACCGGCGCGCAGGTCCGGCGCGCGCTGCAGGAGGCGGCCGCCCGCGCCCACCGGGGCAGCCACCCGCCGCAGCCGGCGGCCAACGACACCCCGGCGGCCCCCAACGCCCGCCCGGCGACGGTGCGGCTGCGGCCCGACGAGCTGCAGGTGGTGGTGCTGCTGGCGCTCTACCCGCAGCTCATGCGGGAGGCGGAGGCGGCCCGCGCGGGCGAGCTGCTGATCCACCCGACGCTGCGGCTGCTCCACCGGACCGCCACCGCGATGGCCGCCGAGACCGGCAGGCTGGACGTGCCGGCCTGGCTGGACGCCGCGCCGGCCGATCACCGCCCGGTGGTGGCGGCGGCGGTGATGGACGAGAGCCTGAACGGCGTCACCGATCCGCTGGGCCTGCTCCGCAAGCTCAGCCTCAGGCTTGAGCTTTCGCGGGTGGACGCCGAAATGGAGATGAACGTGCGCCTCATGAGAGAGGCGCACACGCGGGGGGACGAGCCCGCGCAGCGCGCGCTGTCGATCCGGGGCATCGAGCTTCGTAAAACAAAGGAAGGGCTGCAATCAGCCCTGCAGAGGCCGTGAGAGAAATGGAACAGGATACCTTCGACAACGAATCCGACAACGACGACATGGACGAGGAGGAGGTACCCCGTACCCCCAAGCCGGCCAAAAATGGAGCGCACGGCGCCTCCAAGAAGTCGGCCTCCTCCAGCAAGGAGAGCGAGCGCAAGAAGCGCGAGCTCATCACCATGGGGAAGGCGAAGGGCTTCTTGACCTACGACGAGGTCAACGAGCACATGCCGGAGAACATCGTCTCCTCCGACCAGATGGACGACTGGCTGTCGGCCTTCTCGGGCGAGGGGATCGAGATCGTCGACTCGTCGTCGAAGATCAAGGTTCAAAAGGGCGAGGCGGCCGAGAACGACGCCGAGGAGGAGGACGAGGAGGCGGCCGAGGCCAAGAAGGAGGAGGCCGAGGAGGAGGAGGACGCCGACGGCTACTCGAAGACCAACGACCCGGTGCGCATGTACCTGCGCAAGATGGGGTCGGTCTCGCTGCTCACCCGCGAGGGCGAGGTGGAGATCGCCAAGCGGATCGAGGACGGCGAGCGGCGCGTGCTGCAGGTCGTGCTCAACTCGTCGGTGGCGATCGAGGAGATCCTCCAGCTCGGCGACAAGCTGCGCAAGCAGAAGATCCGCGTCAAGGAGGTGGTCAAGGACGCCGACGAGGAGGACGCCGAGTTCGACGAGCAGTGGCACATCGAGCGCGTCTGCAAGGTGATCGACAAGGTCCGCCGGCTCTGGAAGGAGCAGGAGAAGGTGGCCGAGAAGCTCGGGGCCAAGGCGGTCTCCGAGCCGACGCGCAAGAAGTACAAGAAGCAGATCGCCGACTTCAAGCAGGAGATCCTCGACGCGCTCGCCGAGATGCGCCTCAACAAGAAGCAGATCGACAAGATCGTGCTCAAGTTGAAGGAGCTGGTCGAGCGGATCGAGCAGGCCAACCGCGAGATCGTCGGCTGCGAGCACAAGTCCGGCCTCTCGATCAAGGAGCTGCAGAAGACGCTGCGCGAGATCCGGTCGTCTCCGCTGCGCCAGCGCGCCATCGCCAAGAAGCTGGGCATCCGCCCCGACGAGATCGAGGAGATGTCGCTGGTCATCGCCAACGCGCGCAAGAAGGTCAAGCGCGTCGAGGAGGAGGCCAAGCTCACCGAGAGCGTCCTGCGCGACACCGTCAACGAGATCCAGGACGGCGAGCGGATGGCCGAGAAGGCCAAGGCGGAGCTGGTCGAGGCCAACCTGCGCCTGGTGGTCTCGATCGCCAAGAAGTACACCAACCGCGGGCTGCAGTTCCTCGACCTGATCCAGGAGGGGAACATCGGCCTCATGAAGGCGGTCGACAAGTTCGAGTACAAGCGCGGCTACAAGTTCTCGACCTACGCCACCTGGTGGATCCGGCAGGCGATCACCCGCGCCATCGCCGACCAGGCGCGCACCATCCGCATCCCGGTCCACATGATCGAGACGATCAACAAGCTCATCCGCACCAGCCGCTACCTGGTGCAGGAACTGGGGCGCGAGCCGACGCCCGAAGAGATCGCCGAGAAGATGGAGCTGCCGCTCGACAAGGTCCGCAAGGTCCTCAAGATCGCCAAGGAGCCAATCTCGCTGGAGACGCCCATCGGCGAGGAGGAGGACTCCCACCTCGGCGACTTCATCGAGGACAAGAGCGTCATCTCGCCGGCCGACGCGGTCATCTCGATGAACCTGGCGGAGCAGACCCGCAAGGTGCTGGCCACGCTCACCCCGCGCGAGGAGAAGGTGCTGCGCATGCGCTTCGGCATCGGCGAGAAGTCCGACCACACGCTGGAGGAGGTGGGCCAGGACTTCGAGGTCACGCGCGAGCGCATCCGCCAGATCGAGGCCAAGGCGCTCCGCAAGCTGCGCCACCCCTCGCGGTCGAAGCGCCTCAAGTCATTCATGGAGGGGTGATCGCTCCGCGCTTCGCGCTCCGCTGCGTGGGGGGGGGGGGGGG
>DASZVW010000457.1:0-2427 GCA_035546895.1 Polyangia bacterium | reverse complement strand
CCGCTACCTGCAGGCGCTGCCGCCGTTCTCCGAGCACCACTTCGACGAGGCGGTCGACGAGAGCGTCGACCAGGGGCCGACCGGCGGTCACGGCTGGGACGGCCGCGCCGACACCACGCACGACCAGGCGCGGCTGCCGCTCACCTCGCCGTTCGAGATGGCCAACCCCGACGTCGACGCCGTGGTGGCCCGGCTGGCGCGCGGCCCGCTGGCGCCCCGCTTCCGGGCGGTGTTCGGCGACGACGTCTTCGCCGCGCCGGCCCGCGGATCGACGGCGCTGCTCCTCTCGCTGGAGGTGTTCCAGCAGAGCCCCAAGGACTTCTATCCCTGCACGAGCCGCTACGACGCCTACCTGCGCCGGCAGGGGACGCTCACGCCGCGCGAGCAGCGCGGCCTGGCCCTCTTCGACGATCCCAAGAAGGGGAACTGCGCCAGCTGCCACCCGAGCGGGATCCGGCAGGACGGCTTCCCCAACTTCACCGACTTCGGCTACAACGCCGTCGCCGTCCCCCGCAACCGGACGCTCCCCGCCAACGCCGATCCGGCCTTTCACGACCTGGGGCTCTGCGGCCCGCTGCGCACCGATCTCGCCCGCCATGCCGCGTACTGCGGCGAGTTCCGCGTGCCATCGCTGCGCAACGTCGCCCTCCGGCGCGCGTTCTTCCACAACGGCGTCTTCCACCGGCTGGACGAGGTGCTGGCGTTCTACGTCTCGCGCGACACCGACCCCGCGCGCTGGTACGGCAAGGCGGGCGGCCAGGTCGACCCCTTCGACGACCTGCCGGCCGCCTACCGCGCCAACGTCAACCGCGACCCGCCGTTCGGCGGCCGGCCCGGCGGCCGGCCGGCGCTGAACAAGCGCGAGATCGCCGACGTGATCGCCTTCCTCGAAACGCTGACCGACGGCGAGCTGACGAAAAAATAGCCGCCGCCCCGAGGGAGCGGCGGCCGTCTCGGGATCGTCCGGCGCTACGGCAGCGTGAGCGCGTTGGTCAGATCGCCCATCGCCTTGCCGCCGTTGGTCGTCAGCGCCTGATCGCGCGCCGTCAACCCGGGCAGCGTGGTGAGGCCGAACCGCTTGGTGATGAGCCGCAGCGTCGAGCCGGTGTCGTACTGCGTGTGGTCGACGGTCCCCTTCTTGGCGAACGGCGAGATGATGATCGCCGGGATGCGCTCGCCGGGGCCGAGCAGGTCGCCCTTGGGCGAGGCGACGTGGTCCCACTGCCCGCCATACTCGTCGTAGGTGACGATGATGACCATGTGCTGCCACTGCGGGCCGGCCTGCAGCTTGGCGACCAGGTCGGCGATGTGCGCGTCGCCGTCGTCGAGGTTGGCGTACCCCGGGTGCTGGTTCAGGTTGCCGGTCGGCTTGTACCAGGCCACCGGCGGCACCGTCCCCTTGGCGATGTCGGTGAGGAGATCGTTGTAGTCCTTGAGGTGCGCCGCGCGGGCGTCCGCGTGGGTCGCCGGGTCGAAGGCGGCGTAGAAGTTGAACGGGTGGTGGTGGGTCTGGAAGTCGGGGCTGCCGCGCGGGCCCGAGGGCGCGTAGATCACCGTGTGGGTCGAGCCGCTGGCGGCCTCGCCGTCGGTGGTGGCGGCGTCCCAGTCGGTCGCGTACCAGGCCCAGTCGACCTCCTTGGCGGTCAGCAGGTCGCCGATGGTGGTCTGCGTCTGCGGCGGCAGCGTGGTGGCGTTGGCCGGGTCGGCGTAGCGCAGGTCGGTCGCCCCCACCGCGGGGAAGTTGCCGCTCGGCTGATACGCCGGCTGCATGGTGTTGACGGCGCGGTAGCCGTCGCCCGTCCCGAAGTAGTCCAGCGGGGCGATGTTCCCGGTCTGCAGCGACGCCGGGCCGGTCAGCGCCGAGGCGGGCGAGCCGGCCGTCGCCGGCGCCAGCTGCGGCACGCCCTTGGCGTTCGCCGTCCCGAGGACGTTGAGCGACATGTGATTGGCGGTGACCAGCGAGGCCGGCACCGACGGCGCGCAGGCGCAGATGAGGTACTGGTGGGTGAGGAACGAGCCGCCGAAGGCCCCCATGAAGAAGTTGTCGGCCAGCACGTACTGCTGCGCGAGCGCCCACAGCTTCGACTTGCTGTAGTCCCAGTGGCCCATGGTGATCCCGCCGCCGTCCTCCCAGGCGGCGAACATGTCGTTGCTGCCGCCGTCGAGCTCCATGATGTTCTCGAAGAACCGGTGCGCGATGTCGCGCGTGACGTCGAGCGTGGTCAGCGCCGGCGCGCCGTTCACCGCCATGAAGGTCGTCTCCAGCGGGAACGGCGCGTTGGGCAGGTTGTCCGTCTGCGCCTGGGTCACCTGCGTGGGGTTCCCCATCGCGGTGGCGCCGCCCCAGGTCTGCGGCAGCTTGGGGAGCACCGTCCCGTCGCGATCCTTCTGCGGAATGTACGTCGGCGCCGCGCCGGCGCCACCCGC
>DASZVW010000456.1:0-2032 GCA_035546895.1 Polyangia bacterium | reverse complement strand
GGCCAGCTCCAGGGCGATCCCCCGTCCCGCGCCGCGCGTGGCGCCGGCGACGAGGGCGACTTGTCCCGACAACGGCTGCGTCAAAGCCCTTCCTCCGCAAGCGAAACGTCCTATGATGGAAGATCATAAATGAACGGTCATTTATAATCAATGGCGCGCCGCAAGCAGATCCCGGACGAGGCCGTCCTTGAGACCGCGATGAAGGTGATGACGGCCAAGGGGCCCGGCGACTTCACCCTGGCGGACGTCGGCCGGGCCACGGGCCTGGCCCCCGCCACGCTGGTGCAGCGCTTCGGGGACAAGCATGGCCTTGTGGTCGCCGCGATCGCCCACGACAACCGCGCCTTCGCGCGCATGCTGGAGGAACTGCCGCCGACGAGCGGGGCGGCCGCGGTGATCGCCGTCTTCCGGCTGCTGACGCCGCAGACGTCGGACCTCGACAGCTTCGCCGACCAGCTGCTGTGGCTGCGCCAGGACATGAAGGACCCGGCCCTCAACCGCCTCGCGCGCGAGCGGTTCGCCCTGCTGCGCCGGGCCGTGGCCGAGCGCATGCCCCCGCTGCCGATGCCGGCCGAGGACGCGGCGCGCCTCGTCGAGGCGCAGTGGCAGGGCGCGCTGAACCAGTGGGGGCTCGAACGTGAGGGGGATCTCGCGACCTTCGTCACCCGCAGCCTTGCGGCGTGGTTCGCCCTCGTCGCCGGCGCAGGATCGCGCGAACGTGAACGGCCTTGACCCTATTCCGCCGTCGCCGACGGCGATTGTCCCGACCGGCCAATAGCGGCGAATGTTTCATTCTGGTATTCAGCCGCCTCAGTGAAGCATAGACGCGCCGAAGCTTCAGCGTTCGGGCGCCGCTAGACTCAAGACCCATCGGACCAAACAGCATCCACCATTCGGACGTCCTGAGACGGGGCGCCGAATCCCCTGCGCCATCGATCGATCCGGGCAGAAGTGTGCTTCCGGTGAGCGGGCCTTGCTGCGCCCTTGTCTGGAGACGGACGCGTCTTTCACTCGCCGCGCGCCCCCCAGCGCGGCGCCACGACAAGGAGGCATGAACAGTGGCCAACGACGATCCCACCGGCCCCGCGGCCGGCGCCACCCTCGAAGCCGAACCCCAGGTCCTTGAGGCCGCTCCACAGGCCGCGCCCGATACGGCGCCGCCCGCCGCGCCCCTGGCCTCGGACCCCACCGGCGCGCTCAGCGGCGGCGTGGCCGAGGCGACGCCGCTCGACCTTGAAGCCGCCGCCGGCGGCGCGGCGCCGGGCCTGGCCCCGATCCCGATCCCGATCCCCCTGCCGGTGCGCACCGCCAGCGGCCGCTATCGCGGCCAGACCGGCGCGTTCCAGCTGGAGCTGCGCGTCGACGTCGACGGCGCCCATCCGCTGAACAAGGTCAGCGGCGACTTCTATACGGTCAGCGGCGGCACCACCGCCTACTTCGGCTCGTTCATCGTCGACTCGCCGGTGATCACGCGCACGGCGACGCAAACGACGATCCGCGGGCTCGGCCGCTACACCTTCTCGGCCGGCGCCCCGGTCGTGCAGGTGATCATCCCGCGCCGGCTGATCCTGCAGCCGCCGGCTGCGGCGACCGTGCACTTCTTCACCACCGCCGGCGCGCCGGGCGCGACCTACGTCTGCGCGTTCGAGAGCGCCCGGCACCGGCGCGTGGCGATCGAGACCGACCGCGTCTCGGACGTCACCACCCCGGTGTTCTCGGTCTACGACACGGCCTCGCTGCCCTCGGGCGGCGCGCATCGCAACCTGTCGGTGGTCAGCGCCTATGCCGAGGCCGGCGTCGAGATGATCCCGACCGCGGGCAGCGACGTGGTCGACATCGGCGAGGCCGGCGCCAACCACACCTGGTCGGACGCCGAGCTGCACGCCTCCATGGTCCGGCACTTCTCGCTGTACCGGAACGCGCCGCAGTGGGCGGTCTGGCAGCTGGTCTGCCAGCTGCACGACCTGGGGCCCGGGCTCTACGGCATCATGTTCGACCAGCTGGGCCTGCAGCGCCAGGGCTGCGCGGTGTT
>DASZVW010000455.1:0-1518 GCA_035546895.1 Polyangia bacterium | reverse complement strand
CGATGACGCCGGCGCCACCGCCCGCTCCGGTGACGGCGCCGCCAGTCCCGCCCCCGGCGCCGCCGGTCGCGGAAGACCCGCCGCTGCCGGGGGCGCCGCCCGTGCCGGGCGATCCCGCGGCGCCGCCGCCGGTGCCCGATCCGCCCGCGCCGCCGGTCCCGGAGGAGCCCCCGGTGCACGACGCCAGCAGCGCCAGCGCTGCGCCCAGCCTCAGTCTCATCGCCTTCGTCATCGCGCCTGAAGTGCCCTCCTCCACTACTGAAGGGTCGGCGTCGTCCAAGTTACCCACTTCGTCAAGTCGGTGTTGTACGAATCCCGCGCCACGTTGGTGTTGGCGCCCGCCTGCTCGAGCAGGAACTTGTTCACGAACGCCTGCACGTCGGGCCCCTGGACCGAGGTCGGGAACGAGCAGTGGGCGGGGGCCTGCGTCTGCGTGTAACCGAGCCGGTCGGGGATCCCCAGCGCCTTGTAGACCTCCTTGGCCGCCCGCATCGACACGCTCTCCCCCTGGGCGCCGAGGTAGTCGATGCCGGTGTTCTCCACCGCCAGGATCGCCCGCGGCGCCACCATCGCCACCAGCTCGTGCTGGTCGTACGGCAGCTTGGGCGCGTCGGCGTTCTTGAACTGGGCCAGGTTGGCGGCGTACCAGGCGGTCCCCTGCGCGTGCTCCAGGTCCTCGGTCCCGGTCTGGGTGGCGTCGAAGCGCCAGGAGGCCTCGCCGCCGCCGCCCGACTCCTCCGGGATGGTGAGCGCGATCCGCTCGTCGAACGCCCCCGCGTAGAGCGCCATCTTCCCCTGGTAGGAGCAGCCGGTGACCGCGATGCGCGAGAGGTCGATCTTGTTCTGGCCGGCGGTCGCGTAGAGCCCGTCGATGAGGCGGCTGACGCCCCAGGCCCACTCGATCATCGCCCCCGCGTTCTTGTCCGGGTACATGGTGAAGTAGGCGCCGGCGCCGCGGGTCACGTTGAACCCGTCGGGGACGAGCTGCGTGCTGTCGAAGGTCATGGTGGCCACGCCGCCGAAGAGGCTGGTGGGGAGGCTCCCCGTCGGCGCGTTCATCCCGATCACCAGCGGGAAGGGGCCGCTGCCGGTGGGGGTGGAGATCGTCGAGGTCAGCGTGATGGTGGCGCCGCTCTGCTTCACGGTCACCGTCAGCTTGCCGCCGCTGAAGCTGGCGGTCAGGTTGCTCGCCGCCGGCGGCGCCCCCTTCGGTCCCGTCCCCCAGTACTGGATCTGCGAGGCGATCTCCGCGCGCCGGCAGCGCCAGTCGGCGATCTTGCTGATGCGGGTGCCGCCGATCGACAGGAAGGGATCGGGCAGGTTCGGGATGCTGGGGAGCGCATTGAAGGCGGGCGGCGCCGGCGGCTGCGGGCAGTCGGCGCCGGTGTTCTCGGTGGTGTAGCTGTTCGGCAGGCCGCCGCTCCCGGCCGCGCCCCCGGTCCCGGTGGACGCGCCGCCGGTCCCCGTCGTCGGGCCGCCGCCCGCGCCACCGGTCCCGGTCGTGGCGCTACCGCCCGC
>DASZVW010000454.1:0-3382 GCA_035546895.1 Polyangia bacterium | reverse complement strand
GAGCTCGGCGAGCAGCTCGTCCTCCTCCTCGGGATCGAGCTCGCGCAGCGCCGGCTTGGGCGGCGGGGCCGTGGGGGCGGCCGCGTCGGGCGCGGGTGCCACGGCGTCGACCTTGGCCTTCTCGGCCTCGCCGAGCTCGTGGAACTCGCGCAGCGTCGGCAGCTCGGTCAGATCGCGCAGGCTGAAGGTGCGCAGGAACTCGGGGGTGGTCCCGTAGAGGATGGGGCGGCCGACCTCCTCCTTCTTGCCGATCATCCGCACCAGGTTCCGCTCGAGCAGCGTCTTCAGCACCGGCCCGCAGTCGACGCCCCGGATCTCGTCGATCTCCGGGCGGGTGATCGGCTGCCGGTAGGCGACGATGGCCAGCGTCTCCAGCATCGCGCGCGACAGCCGCGGCGGCTTGCCCGAGAGGATGCGCGACACCCAGGCGACGTTCTCCGGGTTCGTCCGCAGGTGCCAGCCGCCCGCCACCTGCACCACCTGGACGCCGGTCTCGGCGCGGCGCGCGCGCAGGTCCTCGAGCGCGGCGGTGAGCTTGGCGCCGTCGCGCTCGCCGACGTGCCGCTTCAGCTCGGCCAGCGACAGCGGGCGGTCGCTGGCGAAGAGGAGGCTCTCGACGATGCTGGCCAGGCGCCCCGGCGCCGCGTCCGGCGGCGGCTCGGGGGCGGCGTCACCCTCGGCCCCGTCGGCCGGAGCTGCCTCGGCCGTCGTCGCTTCCCCCTCCACCACCCCCTCGGGGGCGGCCTCGCCGTTCGATACGGAGGCCGCGGCCAGCTCGGCCAGCTCGGTGTCGGTGCCGGCGTTGGTCGGGCCGTCCCAGGAGTCGTCCTCGGGCTGCGCGAGCTCGGTGGGCGCCGGCCCCACCTGGGTGTCGGGCTCGGGGCCGAAGTCCTGCACCGTCTCCTCGGAGGGGCCATCCAGATCGGGGCTGGTCCGATCGCTCTCCACCGCGGTGGGGACCGCGTCCTCTGCGCTCGTCTTCTTACGTTTGCTCATTCGTCTCCTCGATCGGAGCCTCTTTGGTGGCGGTGGCCGTGGCGGCCGCCCGCCGCACGTCCTCGATCGACACGCCGGCCGCCTGGGTGATGAACAGCGTCTCGCCGTCCTCCGACTGCAGCACGCGCATCACCTTCAGCTTGGCCATCTCCAGGATCGCCATCAGCGTGACCACCACCTGGCTGCGCAGCTCCGGCTCGGGGAGCGAGAAGTCGAAGCAGGTCTCGAGCTGGAACGAGCCGCCGCCCGTCTCCAGGCGATCGATGAGCTGGGTCATCCGCTCGCCGATCGACAGCCGCTCGACGGTGACCTCGTGGATAGCCTTCGGCCCCCCGGCCTTCTCCAGGATCCGCCCGAAGGCCTCGATCAGCTTCCAGACCGAGTGCTCGGCGAAGGGGGCGTCCGGCGCGTCGTTGGCCAGCGGGGCGCCGCGGCCGAACACCGTTCGCCCCTCGATCGGGCGGCCGCCCAGCCGCTCGGCGGCGTCCTTGTACTTCTGGTACTCGAGCAGACGCCGGATCAGCTCCTCGCGCGGGTCGAGCACCTCCCCCTCCTCCTCGCCGGCCACCTCCAGCGGCTCCGGCGTGGGGACCAGCTCGCGCGACTTGAGGTAGGCCAGCGTCGCCGCCATCACCAGGTAGTCGGCCGCCACGTCGAAGGGCATCGACTGCATCAGGTCGAGGTACTCCAGGTACTTCTCGGTGATGAAGGCGATCGGGATGTGGACGATGTCGATCTCGTGCGTCTTGCAGAGGTGCAAGAGGAGATCGAGCGGCCCCTCGAACTCCGGCAGCGCGACGCGGTAGGTGGCCCCCGCCTCGCCGCTCATGCCGCCACGGCGCGCCCGAGCGCGGCGGCCCAAACGTTGACGAGGTGATAGGCCGGCCGCATGACGACTCCGAGGGCTCCCGAGAGGAACAGGACGAAGAACAAAATCATACCGTAGCGCTGCAGCGTGCGGGGAATGAAGTCGAGCGAGGCGGGGAGAAACCCGGCCAGCACCGCCGCCCCGTCCAGCGGCGGCAGGGGGATGAGGTTGAAGAACAAGAGCACGATGTTGAGCGCGAGGAAATAGCGAACCATCACCGCCGCCGCGGCCGGCGAGAGGTGGCCGGTCTTCCCCAGCACCAGGAAGACGACGGAGACGAGGACGGCCAGCAGCAGGTTCATGAGCGGCCCGGCCAGCGAGACCAGCATGTGGCCCAGCTTGGGCGGCAGCCGCGTGTAGTTGCGGGGGACGGTCTGCACCGGCTTCCCCCAGGCGATGAGCGGGTAGCCCCCCGGCATGAGCGCGCCCGCCAGCGGCAGGATGATGGTCCCCAAAAGGTCGATGTGGGCCAGCGGCGACAGCGTGACCCGCCCCTGCGTCCGCGGCAGCTTGTCGCCCAGCCGATCGGCGACCAGGGCGTGGCCGAACTCGTGGACCGACACCGAGACGACGAACGCGATCAGCGACAGCAGCGCGCGCTGGATCTGGTCGGACGACAGCCCCATCCGCGCAGGTTAGCCGATCGACCTCCGCGATTCACGCGAACGTCGACGGCGGGGCTCACCCCTGCATGCTGGCCGGCGCCGGCCCGCCGCCGAGGGCCGCCGTGAGCTGCGCGCGCACCCGCTCCGTCACCAGCGGCGCCTTCTGCTGCGCCATCGCCATCGCCTCCTCGAACAGGGGGATGGCCTCGGCGCGGCGCCCGGCGCGCAGCGCGGCCAGCCCCTTCCACTCGATGAGCTCGACGATGTCCTGCGGCTGCAGCGACATGGTGTGCCCGCGCGCGATGAGGGCGTCGAACTCGGCGGCGCTCCCCGAGCCGAGCGCCACCCCGACCTGATCGAGCAGCAGCCGCTCGCTGCCGGTGAGGATGGCGTCGCTGGCCCCCGCGGCCTCGGCGGCCGCCTGCTGCGTCCGCACCTTGTCGTAGATCTCCTGCGCCGCCGCGATCTCGCCGCTCCACCACTTGGCCCGGGCCAGCTGCAGCTCGATGAAGACGGCCAGCGCCGCCCCCTCGCCGATCGACTTGGCGTACATGGCGCGCGCCCGCTGGATGTAGGGCTCGCTCTCGGCCGGCTTCCCCATCAAGAGGTGGATCTCGCCCAGGTTGCGCACGCACAGCACCTCCAGCATCGCCATCCCGTACTCGCGGCAGAGGCTCACCCCGCGCTCGAGCTCGCTGACGAAGAGATCGAGCCGGCCGGTCAGGAACCAGAGCGTGCTGCGGTTGATGAGGGTGGTGCAGATCCCGAAGATGTCGCCGTGGTCCTCGTAGACCTTGAGGACCCGGTCGTTCCAGTCCTGCGCCAGTTCATAGCGCCCGGCCGAGGCGGCCACGTAGCCCCCCAGCGACATGCTGGTGGTGTAGGCGTCGTAGGCCTCCTCGCCGAGCGGCTC
>DASZVW010000453.1:0-6477 GCA_035546895.1 Polyangia bacterium | reverse complement strand
TGCGGGCACCCGTTCGACGCGTCGGGGGCCGCAGCGGCACGCGCGGCCGGGTTCAGGGCCCGGCATGACGTGCACCCGCCCGGGCCGAGCGGCGTGCTCAAGGTCGGCGTCGGCGTCCTGGGATATCTCCTCGGCGCGCTGCCGCTCAGTTTCGCCGCCGAGTTGCAAGCGGCCACCGGACACGGGGAGAACGGCCTTCTCAACGGAATCAGCGTCCTGACCGGCGTCATCGGCGTTCTCGTGGCGCTCCGCGTGCTCAAGCGGCGCCACGAGGCGCGGGTCCGTCGGGACGCGCCGCCCGTCTAGATCCGTCTAGATCGATCCGGCCGCTCGGACCGCGGCGCGGGATCGTGCCGGGTCAGCCGGCGGTCCGGTGGTGCGCCAGCGCGCGCTCGATCGCCGCCTGGAGCTCGCCGTCGTCGAAGCCGCCGTCGTGGCGGTGGCCGTCGATGTAGAACGTCGGCGTCCCGGCCACGCCGCTGCGCACGCCGCTCATGAAGTCCTCGCGCACGCGCTCCTCGGGGGCGTGGGTGCCGAGCTCGCTCGCCAGGCGCGCCATGTCGAGCCCGAGCTGCTCCGCGTAGCCGAGGAGGGCTGCCTCGCCGAGCGCCTCCTGGTTCTCGAACAGGCGGTCGTGCATCGGCCAGAACTTCCCCTGCGCGCCCGCCGCCTCGGCGGCTTCGGCGGCGGCCACCGCGTGGGGGTGGACCTCGCCGAGCGGGAAGTTGCGGAAGACGAAGCGCAGCTCGGCGCCGAAGTGCTTGCGCAGCGCCGCCACGATCGGGTGGGCGCGGCCGCAGTGCGGGCACTCGTAGTCGCCGTACTCGACCAGCGTGACCGGGGCGTCGGCGGGCCCCTGCGCGTGGTCGCGCGGGCCGACGGCGGGCGTGAGCCGGTTGGCCATCGTCAGCCTCGCTTCTTCGCCAGCGCCTCGAGCGCCTCCAGGATCCCGTCGGCGCCCGGGTTGACCCCGATCGGCGACAGATAGCTCCAGGCGATGACCCCCTCGCCGTCGAGCACGAACAGGGCCCGCTCGCTGATCCCGTCCCCGCCCCGGTAGACGCCGTAGAGGCGGGCCACCGCCCCCTTCGGCTCGAAGTCGGCGAGCAGCGGGAAGTGCAGGTGGCGGGCCTCGGTGAAGGCGCGGTGGCACCAGACGCCGTCGACGGAGATCCCCACCAGCTCGGCGCCCAGCCGGCGGAACTCCGGCAGCACCTCGTTGTAGACGGCCAGCTGGTCGCCGCACACCGGGCTGAAGTCGGCGGGATAGAACGCCAGGATCAGCGGGCGGCCCCGGAAGTCGGACAGCTTCGCCTGCTTGTCGGGCGCCGCCGGCAGCGTGAAGTCCGGCGCGCGCGTCCCTGCCGCGAGAATCGTCTGGCCCACGTTCGTCCTCCTCGATGGTCGCCGGAAAGATAACCGGCCTTTGGTGCGCGCCCAGGGCCACCGTTGAAGGTCGCCGAGCGCCGGTCGGCTAGCGACCCATGAGCGAGATGATGTTGCCGTCCGGATCCTTGAACCAGGCCGACTTGAGCGGGCCGGTCAGGTGCAGGTCCCCTTCCCGGGCCACACCAGGAAGATCGTAGTGCTCGAAGGTGATCCCCTTCTGCTTGAGCGCGGCGACGGTCTCGGCGATCCCCTCGCCGACCTTGAAGTTGAGCGCGGTCGCCTTGTTGCTCCCCGCGTATTGCGAGCGATAGACGATCAGGTTCGAACGACCGCTCTCGAAGGTGATGGCCTCGGTCCCTTCGACACTCGCCACCTTGAGCCCCAGGGTCTCCTCGTAGAACCGGCGCGCCACCGCCAGGTCGGCCACCGCGACGGTGGCGATCACGTCCTTGTCCCCCAGCATCGTCGCCTCCCTTCCGTTCATCTCCCTAACGGATAGTGCCGGTCCCCGGGAAGACCAGCCGCCGGGTGGCGCACCTAGCGGATGAGCGTGAGCTTCGAGCTGCGCTTGCCGGTCTCGGGCGACGGCGAGTTCCTGACCGAGAGCTGGCAGGCGACCTCGCTGGCGATGCGGGCGAAGATCTCGCCGACCTTGGACTTGGGGTCGCGGACCACGATCGGCGTGCCGTCGTCGCCGGCGCGGCTGACCGCCGGCTCGAGCGGGATGTCGCCCAGGAACTTGAGGCCGGCGCGCTCGGCCAGCTTGCGGCCGCCGCCGCGCAGGAAGATCTCCTCGTGGTGGCCGCAGCTCGGGCAGACGAAGCCGCTCATGTTCTCGACCAGGCCGAGCACCGGCACCTCGACGCGCGTCCACATGGAGAGCGCCTTCTCGACGTCGATCACCGACACCTCCTGCGGCGTCGTCACCATCACCGCGCCCGTGATCGGCAGGAGCTGCGACAGCGAGAGCTGCGCGTCGCCGGTGCCGGGCGGCAGGTCGACGACCAGGTAGTCGAGCTCGCCCCAGTGGACGTCCTCCAGGAACTGCTGCAGGAGCTTGTGCACCATCGGCCCGCGCCAGATGACGGCGCCGCCGCGCTCGACGAAGAAGCCGATGGAGACCACCTTCATGCCGTGGTGGATGGCGGGGATGATCTTGTTCGCGGGGTCGATCTGCCCAGGGCGCTCGGGATCGCCCAGCATCTGGGGGATCGAGGGGCCGTAGACGTCGGCGTCCATCACGCCGACCGCGGCGCCCTGGCGGGCCAGCGCCGCCGCCAGGTTGGTGCTGACCGTCGACTTGCCGACGCCCCCTTTGCCGGCGGCGACGGCGATGATGTTCTTCACGCCGGGCAGGCGCGGGTTGTCGGGGCGGTTGGGGCGGCCGCGCACCTTCGAGGAGAGCTTCACCTCGACGCCCGCGATGCCCGGGAGCCGGCGGACCGCCTCCTCGACGCCGCGGGCGATGACCTCCTTCGAGGGACAGGCGGGGGTGGTCAGCTCGACGGTGATCTGCGCGCGCTCACCGGCCAGCTCGACGCCGGCGATCATGCCGGCGGTGACGAGGTCGGTCTTGAGCGCCGGATCCTGGACCTCGGCCAGCGCGGCCTTGATTTCTTCGACGGTGGGAATGCGCGAAGCCTGCCCGCGTTCGCCGCCGGGCGCTAGCCTTTTGTCGCCCTACGCCTTCCGCGCGCGCGCCGAGGCGATCGCGCGCAGCTGGCTCGGCTGATCCGGGTGGTGGCCCATCTTGCGGCGCTTGACCGCCAGGTAGGCCGCGTTGTGCTGGTTCTCGCCGACCCAGTGCGAGAGCCGCGAGGCGACGTTGACGCCGGCCGCCCGCAGCCCCGCCACCTTGAGCGGGTTGTTGGTCAGCAGGCGGATCGAGCGCACGTCGAGGTCGTCCAGGATGGCGGCCGCCAGGTCGTAGCGGCGGGCGTCGGCCTCGAAGCCGAGCGCCAGGTTCGCCTCGACCGTGTCGGCGCCGCCGTTCTGCAGGGCGTAGGCGCGCACCTTGTTGCCGAGCCCGATGCCGCGACCCTCCTGGCGCAGGTAGACGACCAGGCCGGTCCCCTCGGCGGCGATCCGCTCGAGCGCGGCGTCGAGCTGCTCGCGGCAGTCGCACTTGAGCGAGCCGATGACCTCGGAGGTCCAGCACTCTGAGTGGACGCGGCAGAGCACGTTGCTCATCCCCGAGACGTCGCCGCGCACGATGGCCATGTGCTCCTCGACCGTGGGCGAGTCGCTGTGGGCGTCGGCGGCGTCGCGGTAGACCACCAGGCGGAACGGCCCGTGGGCGGTGGGAAGCTCGGCGTCTGCGTATCGAATGAGGCTCATCTGACTGGTTAGATGGACGAAGACCCGCGACGTTACTGCAGAGTTCCGGTCGGTTGCGCGATTTTTTCCAGGATGTCATCTTAATACCCGACGTCACATGGCCACTCGCCCCATCCTCCGTTTCCCGGATCAGAAGCTGCGGCAGCGATCGGCTGAGGTCGCCGGCGTCGACGACGACGTGCGTCAGCTGGTGGCCGACATGGCCGAGACGATGATCGCGGCCGAGGGGGCGGGGCTGGCGGCGATCCAGGTCGGCGCGCCGGTGCGGCTCTTCATCGTCGACGGGCACGTGGCCGGCGGCGCCGAGGACGCGCCGCCCAAGGTCTTCATCAACCCGGAGATCGTGGAGATCTCCAGCGAGTCGCAGACCGGCGACGAGGGGTGCCTGTCGTTCCCCAACATCTTCGTCCCCGTCAAGCGCGGGATGCGGGCGCGCGTGCGGGCCACCGATCTCGACGGACGGACGTTCGAGGCGGAGGGCGAGGGGCTGTTCGCGCGCGCGATCCAGCACGAGACCGATCACCTGAACGGCAAGCTGCTCATCGACCAGGTGGGGCCGGTCAAGCGCGAGATCATCAAGCGAAAGCTGCGCAAGGATCTCGAGGCCGAGCGCGAGGAAGCGGCCGAGCGCGCGCCGGCGCGCTGACCGACGTCGTCTCGATGCTGACCATCGCGCTGGCGCGGATCGAGTTCGACGGGCGCCACGGCGCCACGGCCGTCGAGCGCCGCGCCACCCGCAAGTTCGAGGTGGACGTCGAGCTCGACTGTCAGGTCGAAGCCGCCGAGACGAGCGATCGGCTGGCCGACACCGTCGACTACAGCCGCGTCGCCGAGATGATCGTCGGCGTCGGCACCGGCGAGCCGCATCACCTCCTCGAGTCGCTGGCGCGGCGGATGACGGACGACCTCGCCGAACGGTTCCCGGCCGCCCGCCGGATCCGCCTGGCCCTGCGCAAGATGAACCCCCCGACCTGCCCCGGTCACCCGGCCTACTCCGAGGTCCGGATGGAACGGTCGCGCTAGCCGCTCAGGCCTCGGCTCGGATGCGGGCCTCCACGGAGCCGACGTGGACCGTCGCGCCGACGGGCAGCGAGACGTGGGCCATGGCCAGGGCGACGGCGCGCCCGTCGGGGAAGCGCCCGGCGCTGGTCACCTTGCCGGCCTTCGGCTTCGCCTCGCTGGTGAGCGCGTCGCCTGGGTGGAGCTCGCCGCCGCCAGCGACGTCGAGGCCGACCAGGCGCCAGTTGATGTGGCCGCGGTCGCGCACGCGGACGATCGGCTCCTGGCCCAGGTAGCACCCCTTGGTGTAGTCGATGGCGCCGCCGAGGCCGACCTCCATGGGGAAGTAGTCGGCGGTGATCTCGGCGCCGAAGCGCGGCTCGAGCGCGTCGATGCGCGCGGCTTCGGCGGCGGCGCCGTCGAGCTCGGGGACGGCGGCGGCCAGCTTGGCGCGCAGCGCGGCGACCTCGGCGGCTGGGCCTCCGACCCAGAAGCCGTCCGTGCCGAGCTCGCGCACGCGCGCGATCCAGAGCGCGCCGACCTCCGCGTGGGAGAGCGCGGGCCCGCCGGCGAGCGCGCCGGCATCCACGCCGGCGGCGGCGAGGCGCGCGGCAGCGGCCGGGCCGAGCAGCGAGAAGAGCGCGAAGTCGGCGGCCGACGCGGCAGCGAAGTCGTCCATGATCGCGTAGCGCCCGAGCGCGGCCGCCACCGGCGCCGCCTGGCCGGCGTCGACGACGATGCGGACCTCCTCCGGGCGGACGAAGATCCACATGTCGCTCACCACCTGCCCCTTGGGCGTCAGGAGCGCCGCCCGGCAGCCGCGCCCCGGCGCTTGCCCGGCCACGTTGCCGGTCACGAGGCCGTGCAGGAAGCGGATGCGGTCGGCGCCCGTCGCCACGATGAGCTCGCGCGCCGGGCCGGCGGGGCCCAGCACCGCGCCGCGCGCCAAGAGTTCGACGTCGGTCGTGATCGCCATCAGCCCTTCTTCATAGCGCGCCGCTCGCGCAGCCGCACGGTCCGCCGGCGCTGGGCGTCGGCGTAGCGGCGGCGCTCGACCGCGGTCTCGGGGTGCAGCACGGGCACGGGGCGCGGGTGGCCCTTGTCGTCGACGGCCACGAAGGTCAGGTAGGCGCGCGTCGTCTGGCGGCGGGTGAAGGTGGTCTGGTTCTCGCACATGACGCGGACGCCGACCTCCATCGAGGTGCGCGCCGCGTAGTTCACCTGCGCCTGCAGCACCACCACCTCGCCGAGCTGCACGGGATCCAGAAAGTGCAGCCGGTCCATGGAGGCGGTCACCACCGGTCCGCCCGAGTGGCGCGCCGCCGCGATGCCGGCGGCGATGTCGATCCACTGCATCATGATGCCGCCGAAGATCGTGCCGTGGACGTTGGTCAGGCCGGGGAGCACCAGCTGCGCGGTCTCGACGCGGGAGTCGCGCGGGGTGCGCCGGGTGGGGAGCGACTTCGGCCGGGTCGAACGCGCGGGAGGGACCATGGCAAGCCGCTATCACCGCCGCAGCTCGACGTCAAACCGTCGCCGCTCGGCCGCGCTCCCGGGCCGCGGGCTTGACCGCCGGGGAGGCGGCCTTACTTTCGGGATGTGACGACGAAATGATTTGACGGTGCGGCTCGTCTTTCTCGCCGTGGGAGCTGGGGCAGGTCGTTGGGAACAGCGAGAAATTCCGACCCGATAAAAAGGTGCTCGGAACGAAAGGACGAAGCCGAAACCATCAGTCGACGTCGCACGTACGGG
>DASZVW010000452.1:0-3993 GCA_035546895.1 Polyangia bacterium | reverse complement strand
GGCTTCCGCGCGGAGCGAGGCGCAGCTCTTCGGCAGCGGGAGGGACGGGTGTTCGGTCGGCCGGCGCTGAGGCAGGCGGATCGTTGTTCCGCCTGCCGATTCCAACCCCTCGGGTGCGACGGCCGACGAATACCCGTCCCTCCCGCCCCCGCCGAAGAGTTAGAGCGAGCGGAGTGGCGCCCCGAATCGAGGGCGTGGGCGGTGGAGGTTCAGCGGGCGGGGGGCCGTTCGAGGGCGCGGAGGCGATCGAGGATCTCGGCGTTCATCTCGTCAATCTTCTCGTGCAGGTGCGCGATCTCCAACTCCGCCTTGAGGTTGACGTGGTACTCGATGTCGTTGCGTGTCCGATCGCGCGCCACCTGCCGGTTCTGGCTGAGCAGCACGAATACCGAGAGGATGATCGCCTCCAGCGACACGCACATGGTGAGGAACCCGTAGGGGAACGGATCCCAGCCGCCGATCCGCGTGCGCGACAGCGCGCCGGTGTTGAGCAGGATCCAGAGCGCGAACAGCCCGCAGTGGATGAAGAGGAACGGGAGGCTGCCGCTGAACTCCGAGATCCAGTCGGCCATCTTCATGACCGTGGTCCGCTTGTCCTCGACCTCCTCGTTGATGTCGCGCGAGGCGGCGTGGCGCAGCATCCGGTTCGACTCCCGCAGCCGCCGCCCGGTCGCCGTCAGCAGGTCCATCGCCGCCGCCGGGTGCTGCTTGAGCAGCGCCTCGATGTCCGCGCGGTCGACGACCACCGCCTGCAGGTCCTTGGTGACCACCGCGGTGGCCGTCCGCGGCCCGGCGTCGACGAGCGACAGCTCGCCGAAGAAGTCGCCCGCCGCCGGCCGCTCGAGCACGATCCGGTCGCCGGTGTCGTTCTTGAAGTAGAGCTCCACCTCGCCGTCGCGCACGATGTAGAGCGAGTCGCCCGGGTCGCCGTAGTTGAAGAGGATCTTCCCCTCGGGGGCGGTGATCGCCTCGACCTTGGCCGCCAGCGCGGCGCGCTCGTCGGCGTCGAGGAGCTGGAACAGAGGGACCTCGGCGAGGATTTCGGGATCGGCGCTCATGCGGGGCTCCGGGCGGTGACGGCGCCGCGGACTATCGCACGAGTCGTCAGACCAGCGCGCCGAGCTCGCGCCGCTCGGCCGCCGCCAGGCAGGCGGGGCAGTTGGCGGCCAGCCGCCACGACTCCGGATCGAGCGCCACCGGCACCTCGAACTCGAACACCCCGTCGCTGTGCACCTGGCCGACGCGCGCGCCGCAGAGGGCCCGCCACTGGGGGAGCTTGCTCGATGGACGCCACCCCGGCACCCGCTCCACCCGGTGGACGGTGCTCTCGCTGAACACGGGCGCGCTGATCGCGCGAAGACCCATCACGATCAGGTATTCACGGTCGGGGGCCCCGGCGCAAGGTCCCGGCGAAATTTGTTGCACGAAGGGGGCGCGCCCGGCGGGTATCCGCCCCACCCCGCCGCACATCGGTCGCTGCCCACCCCCAGCCCCTGCTAGGGTGCGCCTGCCATGCACCTCCGCCAGGCGACGCTGGACGAGCTGGAGATCGACGACCGCGCGGCGGTCAAGAACGTGGCGCTCTACCGGCGCCTGGAGGCGTTCCTGCGCCGGATCGGGCACCGGTTCCTGATCCCGGAGGGCGGCGAAACGCTGAGCTCGGACCGGACGCTGTTCCTCAACCTCACTTATTGGAGCCCCGAGGCGGGGGCCGACGTCCTCTGCGAGGGGCGCCTGCCGGCGGACGTGGTGGCCCACGTCGGCTGGCACGAGCTCTGCGCCAGGCGGCTGACGCGGGGAGCTCGGCCGGGCGCGGCGGCGCTCTTCTTCGGCGAGGCGGTGGCCAGCGCCTTCGACCTCTACCTGGTCGGCCGGCTGCTGGCGGCGGCGCCCGACTCGGACTTCATCACCACCCAGGTGCCGCTCATGGGCGAGTGCGCGGCCGAGGCCGGCGTCTCGGAGCCGGGCTTCCGGGCGCTGCTGGAGAGCGTGGCCGCCGCCCCCGAGCGGGCGTTCGAGGATCTGCGGGCGCTGCTCTTCGACGCCGCCGGCGCGCTGGTCGCCTGCCCGTCGGCGCCGGCCGCCCAGGCGGCGCTGGAGGATCTCGCCGGCCGGCGGTTCGCGCCGCTCCTGCACCACTACCAGCTCTCGAACTGGATCCTCTACGCGCGCGCCTACGCGGCCGCGCCGTCCGAGGCCGACGCGCGCGTGCAGGAGGTCGATCGGGCGCTCCGCGAGGCGCCCGACGCGCTCGACTGGCTCGACCGCAGCTGGCTCGAGCCGGCGCTCGCCGAGCCGCAGGCCTAGGGGCACCCGTCGTCGACGAGGCCGTTGCAGTCGTCGTCGATCCCGTTGCCGCAGATCTCCGTGGCGCCCGGGTGCACGGCCGGGTTGCCGTCGTCGCAGTCGTCGCACCAGCGCGCGCCGTCGCCGTCCTGATCGGCGCCCGTGCCGTTCTGCTCGCAGGCCACGAAGCTCTGCAGGACCTGCGCGCGATCGACGACCTCCTGGCGCGCGGTGCTGACCGCCATCTGGAACTGGTCGGGCGTGGCCCAGGTGTGCGGATCGGCGGCCACGTCGGCGGCGATCTGCTGCGACCAGGCGTCGATCCACCCCTGGATCTGGGCCACGTTCCACTTGCCGAGCTGGCCGGCGATGGCGTCGACGTACTTCTTCCGATAGATCGGATCGTTGATCGCCGCCAGGTAGACCGGGCCGACGGCCGGTTTGGGGGCCGCGCGGTTGGCCCAGTAGTAGAGCGGGTGGTCGTCGGCCGGCGTCACGTCGAAGATCGCCATCCAGTCGAACGTCGCGTCGGTGTCGTCCGGCAGGTAGACGTACCCCGCCGCCCCTTGATCGTAGATGTAGAAGTTGTGCGTCCCGCCGTAGGTGCCGTCGGCGTTGTTGAGGATCGCCTCGCTGGCGAACTCCACCACCGACGACGAGAGATCGACGATCGCCTCGATGCCGGCCGGAGCGCCCGCCTGCAGGGCGGCGGCGAACTGCATCTGGCGGGCGAGGCTCGCCGGCTGCGTGCTGAGCGCCGTCTCCGGCTGCACGCCCGCCTTCCAGAGGCCGCCCGTGTTGTTGGGGAAGAACTCGGCCAGGACCCGCTTGTTGGTGTTCTCCTCGGCGACGTAGAGCCCGTAGTAGCTGCCGTTGATCTCGACGCGCGCGTTGGCGGCGCAGCCGGCGGCGATGCCGATCTGCCGCAGCCAGGTGTGCGCCAGCCGATCGTGCATGAACGTCCAGTCGCTGCGGGGCATGTCGAACACCAGCTTCTCGATCCCGTGGAACTTCCCGCTGGGGTCGCTCTGGTGGAAGGAGATGTCGAACTGGATCTTGGCCCGGGCGCCGTCGAGCATCACCGTCTGCGCCCACGATGACTGGCCGTGCAGCTTCAGCGTGGCGTCGACGACCGTCTCGCTCCCCAGGTGGAAGACCACCGGGTGGCGGACCACGAAGTCGTTCCCCGACGCCACCAGCGTGGCGGTGTCGTCGAGCTCGGTCATGATGCTCTGCCAGTCCGCGGGGGCGATGTCGATCGAATAGGTCCGGACCTGCGTGGGGTCGAACAGATCCGAGCAGGCGGGACCGCCACCGGCGGCCACCGAGCCGCCGCCCCCGCCGGCGGCGGGGTCCCCCGCCCCGCCGCCGGCCTGCCCGCTCCCGCCGCCCGCGCTCGCCCCCCCGTCGGAGACCGCCCCCTTCGACCCGCACCCCGCGAGCCCCGCCACCAGCACCAGGCACCCAATCGCCCGCCCCGCCATCGCGCCTCCGTTCGGGTGCAGCAATCCGGATGCCTGGCGCCGGCCCGCGCCGTCGCGCCCGGCGTTACAGCCCGGGAACGTCCGCGGGACGCAAGGTCACCGCCGTTGAGCTTCCAGCCCCAGCAGGAGCCGCTTGCGCTCGAGGCCGCCGCCGTAGCCGGTCATGTCGCCGTCGGCGCCGATCACGCGGTGGCAGGGGATGATGATGGCGATCGGGTTGTGG
>DASZVW010000451.1:0-10941 GCA_035546895.1 Polyangia bacterium | reverse complement strand
CACCCCCAGGCCGTCGCTGTCCACCGCGAAGCCACCCGTCGCGACAAATGGGAGCCGGACGTTGCCGACCCGAGCGGGCGCGGGAAAGCCCGTGAGCTGCGTCGTCACCGTGGTGACGGTCTGCCGCGCGGTCGGGCGGAGCAACCGGGGGACGAACCTGTCACCCGCGGGCAACGGGTAAAGGAACACGATTGGCAGATGCGACGAGGCGATGGCCGGTGCGCCCCCGACGATCGGAATGACCTCCGCGTAGAGGTTGACCGTCTGGCCCGAGGTGTAGGTGGCCGCATTGGTGAACAGCCGGCGCGCCGCGAGTAGCTTGGTCTGCCCGCGCGCCGCGGTCGACGACGCCTGCAGGACGGCGGCACTGGCGAACCGCTGGTAGGCCCAGCCGACCGTCGGTGTCACCTGGCGTCCCGCCGGCGGCAGTCCGACCGTCGGCGCGGTGATCGTCACCTGCTCGCTGTCGGTCCGCGTGGTACCGGCGACCGGCGTCGCGCCCTGCCCGAACGGCAGCGGGTCGGCGTCGCCGCCCGTCACGAGATAGGTCTGCGACACCGAGTTCGCGAAGGCGACGGGGGCGGCCATCGCCGTGGGAATTCGCGTCACGACCGTCGCGGCTGGGGTGCCGAAGGTCGCCGGGGTGGCGGCGGCTCCGAACACCGTCGTTGCCATGATCGGCTGGACGATCTCGGTATTGGCGGTCTGCCCCCAGACGTGGGCGTTCGACAGCAGCAGGGGCGCATTGGTGCTCGCGTCGAAGCAGAGCCCTCCCACGGTGCCGTAGCCGGCGGGTCCCGGGAGCGGCGATCCCAGCGCCATGGTCGCGGTTCCCCCGACCAGGGGCGTCGCGACGAGCGTGCCCCGGCTGCCGGCGGGCGGCGCACGGTCGGCGGTTGCCGCCGCCAGCTCGCCGACCTCGACGACGTCGGTGGGGAACCCGTCGACCGAGGCGGGCACCGGCCAGCTGCCGCGCGCGATCGCTTCGGGCCTCGCCAGCTTCTCCCGTACCAGGAAGACCAGGGTCCCGGCCTCCGACGGAATCCCGCGCCGCAACTTCGTGCCGTAGCCGACGCCGCGAATGTTCGGGTCGTGCGCCAGTCGCCGGCCCTGGTGAAACGCGACCTCGGCCAACGTTCGGCTGGTCCCTGCTTCCGCGCGATCGTTCATGTCCGTCCTCATGTCAGCTGAATCCCGAGCGCATTCACCACGTCCTGAATGCGGGAGGCGACAGCCCCCGAACTCCCCACCGTGTGGGTCATCGCGGCCAGCTTGTTCGAGCTGGTCTGGACCCAGAGCGATCCCGAGTCGCCGAGGTCGGCCGTTAGGCCGCCGGCCGCCGGAAGCGCCGGATCGGGGACGATCAGGATCTGGTTCACGAACTGCAGCGTCCCGCTCTCGTCGTCACGCGCCACCACCGGCAGGAGCGCCGAGATGATTCCGTGGGTCACCCCGGTCCCCGCGCCCGACTTGTGCACCTTGAGGTTGGCGCCGCCCGCCGCCAGCGCGGCGTCGATGTCCGAGTTCGTCATGAACCCGACCGTGCCGAAGGTTCCCCCGAGGGTGGAGATGGGTGTCGCGTTGGCCTCTCCCGCCGAGGCGTCGAGGTACCTGAACAGCGGCGCCCCCAGCGCGCGATTTCCCCGCACCGAGGCGACCGCCGCGTCCACCGAGCCGGCTTGGGTCGACGGCGGCGGGGGCGACGGCGCGGTCGTGGGCGCGTTGAGCACGGCGGCCTTCACCGTCCCGACCACGGCCGCGTCCGCGGTGGCGGCGAGATCAGCGGTGACCGCGCCCGGAACCGCCAGATCGAATTGCAACAGGGCGCTCGCGAGCAGCGCCTTCCACGACACGAGCCCGAACGCGAGCGGCCCCGTGGTACCGAAGAAGCCTCCCGCGTAGTCGACCGTGAAGTTGACGCCCGTGGGATAACCGAGGAACTCGACGCCGCTCGCGCCGGATCCGAGCCAGTCGTCGACCGGAACGCGCCCGACGCCCACGTCCGGCTCGAGCGTGACCGTCTTGCCGGCCAGTTGCCCCGAGACGTTCGTCCGGGAGAACACGTGAATCGTCCCGTTGGGTGCGGTGAGCGCGAGGGGGAAGCTGGCGATGTCGGTTCCCACGTGAACCTCGGTCGTCTGGGCCGAGTAGAACTGCGCCACCACGCCGGCGGGCGTGGTGCCGGGGTTGACGATGAACCGATCCCCGAACGAGAGGTTGGTCTGCACCCGGAAGTCGATCGCCGACGACGCCGTCTGATTCAGGTTCAAGGTGACGTCCGCGTTGATGATGAGCTGCCCGACCTGGTAGACGCCGCCGCTCATCGAGATGACGTTGCTCGAGTTGACGGTGATGGTCCCGTAGCTGCCGGGGCCGATCACGAACGGGCTCGCCGCCGTCCCTTGCCCCGAATTGACGGTCACGTTGGTGGTTCCGGGGGTCACCGTCTTCGTCGGGATGGTCATCGAGCTGACCGCCGCGTGCTGCGTCTGCAGGCCGGTGATGACCGCGCCGCCTCCCGCGTTCATGGTGATCGTGCCTGCCGCGGTCACGTCCCCCTGGACGCGCGTCCGGTCCCCGACCTGGACATTCCCGCCCGTGGTGACGTCGCTGTTGATGACGGCGTCGTTGCCGATGACCACCGCGTGGTTCGAGAAGACGCTTCCATCGGTGATCTTGGTGCGATCGCCGAGGTTGGCCGCCTGATCCGACAGGATGGCCAGCGAGGCCGAGCCCGTCGCCGGCACCGGGCCGGGCGGAGCCACCAGCGGCAGCGCGCAGGTGGTCGTCAGGTCCGAGAGGACGGAGCAGACGTCGCTCTCCTCGCCACAAAGCAGGGCCGAGAGTCGCAGCCGGAGCTGCTCGGTCTCCGTCGCCGAGCGCATCCCGGGCGGCGCGGTGGCGGCCAGGGCCCGAACCTTGCCGAGCATGCGACGAAACAGCTCTTGATCCATGGTCACCCCGCCAAGCGTGGCGGTGAGCGTCCCCCGATCACAGACGGAGACGAACGTCTCCCGCGTTCCCTGGCAGGTCGTGCGAGCGACGATGAGCGGCGCCGAAGCCTTGATGGTGACGGTGGGCGCCGTCGGGTCCCGCAGCTCGAGCTCCAGGACGTGGACGCCTGGGGTCGCGCCGCTGACATCCAGCTTGAGAAACACCCACTGCACGCCGCCCGCGGCGACCGCCGGCAACGGGATCCACTCCCCGATCGCCGTCTGATTCAGCGCAGCCCCGTCGCCGCTCGACCAGCCGTCGCTGACCAGGATTCCGGCCGCCGCCAGGATGCGGCGGCCGCGCGCGCTGATGTGGATCTGGGTCGCGGGCCACGCCTGGGAGCTGGTGTTCGACACCCGCACCCCCGTGAAGAACCGCGTCAGGCCGCTGTCCAGCACGCCCTCCGGCGTCATCTGCAGCGTGGCGGGCCACGTCGCGAACGGCCGCCCGACGATCGTCAATCCTGCGATGGCCATGTCTGCTGACTCCCCTCCGGGCAGCGCCGCCCTCGAATAACGCGCATCGTGCTCATTCCGTTACCTCGCCACCGTGATGCTCCTGCTCTGTGTACCCGACGTCCCGGATCTGGGGTACTGGGGTAAACCCTAGTGTGCGAGCTCCGAAAGGCGGCCGGCTCCTTCGGTCACCGCTCCGAGGAGGGTGGCTTCAACTCGCGGTCGTCGGGAGCCCGGGAACGAGGGAATAGACCGACAAAAAATGAGGGAGGAATGAGGGAGCGCGGCGCAGGTCGCGAGAAGTCCTTTCAAGTCGTTCCGGGTCTGTCGGCCACTCTGCCGAAATGTCCGAAATCACGAGACCGTCCACGTATTTATCCATCTTGCCAAGGTGGATGAGGGGGCGAGAGTCTCGCTCTCAATTTAGACTTGTGCGCCCGTGCCCGCTCGACGGTCTCTGCCTCCCTACGATCCTCAACTGGCCCTCCTGGTGAAATCCGCACCCGAGGGTGATGGATGGATCCACGAGGTCAAGTTCGACGGCTTTCGGATAGGGGCCGCCGTCGAGCACGGCCGAGCGACCCTCCTTTCGCGGCGCTCGAAGGACTGGACAGCAGAATTTGCGTCCGTCAGTGCGGGCTCGGGGCGGCTAAAGGCCAAGAGCGCTCTCCTCGATGGAGAGGTCGCCGCCGTCTTGCCCGACGGCCGAACCTCGATGCACGGGATGCACGAGGGCTCGGCGATCGCCTATTTCGTCTTCGACCTCCTTCACCTCGATGGCGAAGACCTGACTCCGCTGCCCATCGAAGAGCGGAAAAAGAGGCTTCGGGATCTCCTTGGCAAGGTTCCACCCGCCCCACTCCGATACGTCGCCCATGTCGTCGGCGACGGCCCCGCTTTCTTCCAGGAGGCGTGCCGGCACCGCCTCGAAGGAATTATCTCCAAGGCCGCCGGATCCACTTATCGGCCCGGCTCCCGGAACGCGACCTGGCAGAAGGTGAAGTGTGTCCTCCGGCAGGAGTTCGTGATCGGCGGTTACGAGCATTCGACGGTCGGAAGCCTCGGAGCGATCTGGCTCGGCTACTACCGGGCCGACGGAACCCTAGCGTTCGCGGGGAAGGTGGGTACCGGCTTTCAGCGTGAGTCGGCCAGTCTCCTCGAGGCATTCAAGAAGATGGAACGTGACACTCCGCCATTCGGTGCGGGGCTGCCAACCGGATTTCGCATTCGGGAGGCTATCTGGCTCGAGCCGTCGATGGTCTGCGAAGTCGCCTTCCTCGAGTGGACCGGCCACGGCCATATCCGCCACCCTTCGTATCAGGGCCTCCGACCCGACAAGGATCCGGGCGACGTCGTTCGGGAGGTCGAGGGAAAGGTGCCCGTCTTGCCGAAGCATCTTCGCTGGTGACGGCGCGATTCCTTCAATGTGTTGGGGTGACAAGGCGCCGTCATGGAGTACTTTCTTTTTTCTTACACGTGCAGGGTGGAAGGCGATGATAGTGGCCGGCGGCCTGCGACGGAGGGGTTCCTTTTTGCTCGTCGCCCGGTGTTTCCTCTGAAAGGCGGAGAACGGACATGCAGGGATCGTTGGGAGAGAAGATCGGCGAAGGCGTCTTCGCTGATGTCCACGCCTGGGCGCCCGCTCGGGTCGTCAAGCTGTCCAAGCCAGGTATCCCGCCCTGGGTGCTCCAGCACGAGGCGCGAATGACCCGCGCGGTCTTCGCCGCCGGCGGCCCGGCGCCGGAGGTGCTCGGCGAGGTCACCCTGGACGGGCGCTTCGGCATCGTGTTGCCGCGCTTCGATGGACCGACCCTGAAGCAGGCTCTGCGCACCGGCGCCATCACGCATGAACAGGCGGGCGCGATCCTTGCGACGCTCTGCCTTGCCGTTCACAAGACGCGACCGCCGTCGGGCGCACTCTCGCTGCGCGAGGCGATGGACGCCAGATTGCGGTTCGGCGGCAATGTGCTTCCGGAGCGCATCATCAAAGGAGTCCTTGCGCTGATCGAGCACCTCGCGCCCGATGATGTGCTGTGCCATTCCGATCTTCATCCCGGGAACGTGATCATGACGGCGGAGGGGCCGAGACTGATCGACTGGCTCGGCGCGGCTCGTGCGCCGGCCGCCTACGAGGTTGCACAGTGCCACGTCCTGATCTCCGAGCTTGACCCGGAATACGCCGACGATCCGGAGCGAGCCACGGTCAATTTGGCTCTGCAGGCGGAGTATGCGCGGCTGGCCGGCATAGCGCCTGCGGCGCTGACGGCGGCGATGCAGCCGTATTTGCCGATCGTCCGCGTCTTCCTCCTGCTCGGCGGGGCCATGCCTGACATGCGGGAGCGGCTGATCCAGCGCGTGGAGGCGGCGCTGCGCCCGCAAGTCTGAATTTGGTCGCGCGCGCGCGCCGGAGTACCGCCTGTGGCCCGCGATCACCTCTCCGTCCGGACGCACCGGGCGGCCCGGCGACGTCAGGGCAGAAACTTGATGTTGGTGACGGTGGCGTCGACCGCGCAGGGTGAGCTCGCGGCGTCCACCGCGGCGTCGGTGGGGCCGGCGTCCAGGCCGCCGTCGGGGAGGTTCACGTGGCTGGTCCACTGCCACTGCAAGCCGACCACCTGGGCGGCGTTCGCGTCGGACCAGTTGCTGAAGCTGCTGAGCGGGACGGTCACGGTCATCGGCGAAGGGGACCCCTGTGCCACCATCAGCGAGGCGGGGTAGTTGTAGCAGGCGCTCGCGTCGCACCCTCCCATCGGCGTTTGACCGGTCGGCGTCTGATCGAACGTCTTGATCTGCATCTGCAGGTCGCAGCCCGGCCACGAGCCGGCGACGGTGAATGACACCTGGGTGAACGCCGTCACCGTCGAGCAGGCGCAGTAGCTGAGCCCGATGCCGCCGTAGCCGCCGCTGGCGACCATGCCGACGCCGTGCAGGTCCTTGTTGGTCGCGTCCACGCTGGCGCTGATCGACGAGCCCGAGGTCGGCCCGCCGTAGCCGTAGATCGCGCCGTAGAGGCCCTGGGTGTTCCCCCACTTGCCCGTCGAGGTGCTGTAGTCGGAGAAGTCCGTCACGCCGCCGCTCGTCCCGTTGCCGGGGGTCACCGGCGCCGCGCAATCGAGCTCGCAGGTGGCGATGTGGGGGCCGTCGACGCCGCCGTCCGCTCCCGGCGGGATGACCAGGCCGGGCGTCTCGGTGGTGGCGTCCCAGCTCACGAACGTGACCACGCTCTGGGCCGGCAGCGTGTAGGTGAAGTTGCCGTTCGTCAGCGTGAGAGGGCTCTTGGCGGCCAGGTTGTCGTTCGGGTCGGGCGACGTCACCCAGGGGGTCAGCGAGCTCGGCGTGGTGCCGTTGACGATGAACCTCTGATTGACGGTCCTCTTGTTCGTGTTGACGGCGATGATGGCCAGGTGGTCGGCGCCGTCGCGGTACGCCTCCGTGAGCACCCCGTCGTTGGGGTTGTCCGAGGCGTTGAGCCGCTGGAACCCTGGCCGCACGAACTTGGACCAGTTCCCGAACGCGTACCCGCGCTTGAACATGTAAGGCGCGCCCCCGCTGGCGTCGGGCTGGATGAAGGCGGGGTTCAGGCGGGTGTTGTCGTCGAGTCCGTCCTCGGTGATGTAGATGGCCCACCAGTTCCAGGCGTTGAGGCCGCTCTGCACCAGATCGCCGTGCATCCGCTGCGCCATGACCAGCGCGCTGGCCATCGACGGATCGGGCGTGTCGCCTTTGGGGTTTTCCTGCGACCACTCCGTCTCCCAGAACGACTTCCCGGCCTGCTGGGGCTTGTCGTAGCCGCCGATGTTCGCGCCGTAGTCATGGGTCGCCATGATCGACACGCCTGCCGAGGCGGCCGGGTCGGCCAGGATGCTGCTGATGTACTTGTCGCAGGTCGGGCAGGCCGCCGTCTCGGGGGCGATGATCTTCACCGCCGAGCCGTACTTCGCCGTGAAGGCGGGGGCCATGTACTGACCGATGAAGTTGGTCAGCTCGTCGCTCGTCCACTGGGCGTTGTCCCAGCTGGCGACGTAGTCGGGCTCGTTGGCCGGCGAGACGCCCAGCAGGTTCACGGGCGGGCTGGCCGCCGCCATCAGGTCCACGTACTGCGCGAGGTAGTTCGCGTAGTCCTGATAGTGCTCGGGCTGGAGCTTGTTGTTGGGGAAGTTCATGCCCGCGTCGTTGTTCGTTTGCGAGCCGTTCTTGTTGTCGGTGGTCTTCCAGATGGGGGGCGGCGTCCAGGCCGCGGCCCAGACCTGACAGCCGCGCACCGCGGCTTGCTGGGCGGTGGTCAGCTCCGGCGCCGTGGGGACCGGGTTCGCGCCGGTGGTCGGCTCGGTGCCGTCGGTCATCGTGTCGGCTGGCACGCCGATCATGGTGCGCAGGAGAGAGATGCCGATCCCCTTCTTGGCGTCGAAGAGCTGGTCAGCCTGGTCGGTCGTCAGGTTCTGGCCGAAGAACGCCGACGAGGCACCGAAGCCGTCGATCGTCTGCCTGGTGTCGGACCAGTTGACCGTCATGTCGTGCGACTTCGATCCACAGGCCGCGAGGCTCGCCGAAAGACCGACCGCCATGGCCAAGCGCGACAGATTTCCCATCGGCGCGCTTCTAGCTTGCTTTGGCGCGCACCGAGCTTCGCAAAAGTGGCGCGCGCGCCACCGAGAATTCCAAAAACAGCCGGACGCGGGCTCGTCGAACGCTAGGGCGTGTAGGTGACTGTCGCGATTGCCCGAGACGGCAGTGCGATGCTGCCGTCGTTCTCGGGCGTGACGGGCGCGGCGCGCTCGCTGTCGCCTGACGTGCGGTAGACGGCGAGCGTGCCGAACGAGGCGCTGCCCGGGTCGACCGACACGAGGTGGTCCGCGCTGTCCGTGTTGAGGAGAACCACGGTCAGGCTGCTCCCGTCGGGGCTGACGAAGGCCGACGTGCGCACGGAGGAGACGGACGACGTCGCGTCGACCCGGACCCAGCCCGGGTCGGTCCAGCGAGCGAAGTGCTTGAGCGCGTAGTAGAGGTCGTTGATGGTGTACGGCGCGGTCGCGGAACCGCCCGCGATCGACACCAACCCGGTCTCGGGCGTCTGATCGCTCCAGACCAGCTCCCACCAGAGGTAGACCGACGCGTTCTCGACGGTCAGGGCGTCGTTGATCAGCCAGGCGGTGTCGAACATCGTCGGGGCGTCGGGCTGGTATTCGGTCATGAACGTCGGCAGTCCGGCGGCCCGCCCCGATGCGGCGACGTCGCGCATCGCCCCCTCGAACGAGTCGGGTGCGGGGTCGTCGCTGGTGCTGCCGTACATGTGGGTGGCGATCCCGCCCAGCTTGGAGGTGTCGAGACCGTCCAGGTAGTGCTGGACGTTGTTGTCGTTCATGCTGGTCGGCTCGGGGCCCAGCACGACGGGCGGCGCGGCCAATCCGGCCGCCTCGATCGCGGCGGCGACCGCGTCCAGCGCTTGCCCGTAACCGGCGGCGGGGATGCCCGCCACCGTGGCGCCCTCGGTGGTGCCGAAGACGCAGGTCTCCCAGTCGGGCGTGTAAAAGTCGGGCTCGTTCTGGATGCTGATCCAGTCGGGGACCACGCCCGCCGCCGCGTAGGCCTGCAGCGACCGCGCCCACCAGTCCCCGAAGTCCGCGTAGTCGTACCCGCCGCCGCTCTGGACGAGGGTGCCGGCTGTTGCGCTCGCGCCGCTGCCGAACGGGGGCCTCGTGACGCCGTTGCTCTTGAGGTACGCGGGCGGCGTCCAGGAGGACATCTCGATCTTCGGCGGCGTTCCGCCGCGGGCGGCGGTGGCCTTCTGGAGGATCTGGACCGCGTTGGTGTCGCTGAAGGGGGTGGTGGTGGTCGTGTTCTGGCCCTGGTTCTGGAACCAGTTCCCGAGGCGCAGGATGTCGAGGCCCGAGTCGACGAACAGCACCTGGAAGATGTCGTCGGTTCGGGCGGCCAGCAGATCGGCTTGATAGGCGGCGGCGGCGCCGAAGCGATCAGCGTCTGGTGGGTCACGGAGGTATCGACGGAGACCGACACGTCGACCGGGTCCGAGGTGCTGCCGCAGGCGCCGGCGGTGAGCGCGGCGGTGACCGCCACCGCGCTCGCGAACGACAAAGGAGGCGGGCGGCGACTTTGGGGGCGACTCATCCGCGACGTCCTATCAGACACCCCGCCCCGCGCGCCGAAAAATGCTGCTCTCCTCTCGATCACCATCGCAGCCGTCATGGCGGCGCAGGATTGGCGCGAAGTTTACGCGATGGTGACTTTGCGCTTGTAAATAGCCGGGTGGTTATGTAACCATTTGGTTAATATGCAGGCCGACACGCTGAGCCTCACGTTTGCCGCGCTCGCGGACCCGACGCGGCGAGCTATCCTGGAACGGCTGGCAGATGGCCCCGCCAAAGTGAAAGAGCTGTCGCGCCCCTTCGACATGAGCGGCCCGGCGGTGTGCAAGCACCTCCGCGTGCTCGAGCGCGCCGGGTTGATCCGACGCGGGCGCGAGGCGCAGTCGCGGCCGTGCGAGCTCGAACCCGCGCCGTTCAAGGAGGTCGTCGCCTGGGCGGAACCATACCGCGCATTCTGGGACGGGAGCTTCGACCGCCTCGACACCTACTTGCAGGACCTGCACGCGCAGCGCCGGAAGGAGTCGCGCGGTGCGCGCCGCGGGAAGCGCTAGCGACCTCGTCGATGACCGCCAGCTCGCTGTCCCACCTGAGCTCGTGTTCGGAGCCTGGACGGTGCCGGAGCACTTCGTCCGCTGGTTCGGTCCGTACGGCGTTGAAGTTCCCTTCTGCCAGATCGACGCGCGCCCCGGCGGCGAGATCTGTTTCCAGCATCGCTTCCCGACGGGGGAGCTGGTGTTCGTCGATTCCGAGGGCCGGCCGACCGCGCCGCCACAGATCCTGGACTGGTCGGTCGGCGCGCACGTCGTGCTGACGGTCGAGGTCCGCGCCACCCGGCGTGGCACCCGCATGACGGTTCGCCAGCGGGTGGCAGAGACCGAGGCGGCCGAAATTCCACCGGTCGTGCGTCATCGCCACCTCGCCGGCGAGGGCTGGCGGCAGAGCGCCGAGCGGCTCGCCGAGTATCTCGCGCGAAGGAGCCCATCATGGCCAGGCTGATTTACGCTGCGATTACGTCGCTCGACGGCTACATGTCCGACCTCTCCGACCCCGACGCTGACGCCGAATGGTCCGTGCCGACCCGCGAGGTGTTCTCGGCCGTGCTCGACCTCGAGCGCCCGATCGGCACGTATCTCTATGGGCGCCGCATGTACGAGACGATGGCGCTCTGGGAGACCGCTCATCTCGACGCAGGCGCGCCTGCCTTCACGCCGGGGCTACTGGACCTCGAGCGCGACTTCGCGGCGCTCTGGCGCGCGGCCGACAAGATCGTGTTCTCGACCACCCTGACGCGCGCATCGACACCGCGCACGCGCATCGAGCGTGGTGTCGACCCCGCGGAGACCCGCCGGCTGAAGGCGGCGAGCGAGCGCGATCTCACCGTGGGGGGC
>DASZVW010000450.1:0-1901 GCA_035546895.1 Polyangia bacterium | reverse complement strand
CGCCGCGGTCTTCCCGGCGCTGGCGGCGCTGATCGGCCTTCTGCGCCGGCGGCGGCGCCGCGGCTAACCCCGGCGGACGCCGGCCGGAGAGCGGGCCTGCTCGTCGTCGGCGTCGAGCTTGGTGCCGGGCGCGCCGAGCTGCTTTTGCGCCTGCGAGGTGGCCGCCAGCGCCACCGCGCTCTGCATCATGGTCTGCATCTGGGCGGGCGAGGAGCCGCCGGCCGCCTGCAGATCGATCGGCACCGGGAACACGATCGTCGACGACGCCTCGCCCGAGACCTCGACCAGCGTCTGGTAGAGCCGGAGCTGCAGCGCCCCCGGCGAGCCGGCGATCATCTGCGCCGCCTGCGCCAGCTTGGAGGCCGCCTGCACCTCGCCCTCGGCGGCGATCACCTTGGCGCGCCGCTCGCGCTCCGCCTCGGCCTGGCGGGCCATCGCCCGCTGCATCTCCTTGGGGAGCTGGATGTCCTTGATCTCCACCGCCGAGATCTCCACCCCCCACTGCTCGGTGCGGGTGTCGAGGATGGTCCGCACCTCGTTGTTGATGGCGTCGCGGTGGGCGAGGATGTCGTCGAGGTCCATCTTCCCCAGCACCGCGCGCAGCGTGGTGGAGGCGAGCTGCAGCGTCGCCGGCAGGTAGTCCTCGACCTCCAGGATGGCGTGCGACGGCGAGTTCACCGAGGCGTAGACCACGGCGTCGACGCTGATGGTGATGTTGTCGTGCGAGATGATGTCCTGTGGGGTGATCTGGATGGCGCGCGTGCGGGTGTCGACCACCCGCATGCGGTCGATCCCGAACGGCAGCAGCAGGTTGAACCCCGGCGTGGCCAGCGCCTTGCGCGCGCGGCCGAATCGGAAGATCACGCCCCGCTCGTACTCCTGCAGGACCTTGGTCCCGGTCACGAGGAGCATCAACCCGGCCGCGACAGCCGCCCCGAACGCGATCGTGAACATGCGCCAACCTTACCACCGGGCCGCGCGCGCGGCGGCGCGGCTCAGCCCTGGCCGGCGGGGGGCGGCTCCAGGCCGTAGAGCGCGCGCCCGCGCCGCCCGCCGAAATAGATGAGCAGCACCAGGCAGCAGGCGACCCCCAGCGCGGCCGCCAGGATCCCGGGGAGGATCATGAGCTGGGGGAGCTGGGCGGCGGTGAACCCGCGGGGCTGCCGGCCGCTGTCGATCACCACCTGCGCGAGGAGCGCCGCGCCGTCGGCGGCCGCCTGCCGCGCCATCGCCACCCCCAGCGGCACGCTGCCGATCTGGTAGGCGATGCCCGCCCAGGCCGTGACCAGCGCCAGCCGCCGGCCGCGCGGATCGCGGGTCAGGATCGCCGCCACCGCGTAGAGGGTGAGGAGGGCGACGCCGAGCGAGATCAGCGCCCCGGCGCGCACCTCGCCCCGGTGGCGGGCCACCACCGCCGCGCTCAGCGCGTCCAGCTTCTGCAGCGTCTCGGCCGACTCGGCCGGGCGCGCCATGTTGGCGATGGCCATCACCGACATCGCCTTGGGCTCGCGCAGCATGAGCAGCGCGCTCACCAGCGTGATCCCGCCGTAGACCAGCATCGCCGAGGTGAGCAACGTCAGCCAGGTCGGCCGGTGGGTGGGGGCCTGCGCCTCGAGCATGGGGTGCCGAACCATAGCCGAGAGGCCGGGCGTGACAAAGTCGGCCAGTTGGCCCAAAGTCGTCCGTTCCATGCACGGCTTGCTCGACCTCTTCCATAAAATTTACAACGTCCAGGGGCTCATCCAGATCGGCGGCCTGGCGGCGATGGCGGCCGTGGTGTTCGCGGAGACCGGGCTCCTGTTCGGCTTCTTCCTCCCGGGCGACTCGCTGCTGGTGACCGCGGGCGTCTTCTGCACCAGCGCCACGCCGGGCCAGGCGCCGCTGCTCAACATCGTCACCCT
>DASZVW010000449.1:0-7419 GCA_035546895.1 Polyangia bacterium | reverse complement strand
GAGTGCGTGCCGAAGCCGCTCTCCGGCTTGACGCGGTCCTCGTTGATGACCCGGAGGGCGCGGAACCCCATGTGGCGCTGGTCATAGTACTCGCCGAACGAGAACGTATGCTGGGTGTCCAGCCAGCCGTAGTTCTCGTGCCCCCGTTCGCCCGCCCGCCGCACGCTGATCATGCGTATGTTCTATCCGACGTTCGCCGGGCGCGCATCGGAGAAGGCACCTAGCGCGGGGCTGGCGGGGCGGGCTATCCTGTTGGGCATTCGTCTCTCGATCGCGGGTGGCTGGTGGGCTCTCGGCGCGGCGCTGGCGCTGGCGGCGGCGTGCGGGGGCGGGCAGGGGATGCCCCGCGCGCGGGGCGGGACCGGCGGGAGCGGCGGCCCGCCGGGCCAGCCCGTGCTCCCCCAGGTCGTGAACCTCGGCGGCCCGGTGCTCACCACCCCCAAGGTGCAGCCCATCATCTACGCGAGCGACGCCGGCGGGGGCGACATCATGGCCTTCCTGGGCGAGCTGGCCTCCACCAGCTACTGGGGCCAGGCGACCGCCGAGTACGGGGTGGGCGCGCTGACCGTCCTGCCGCCCATCACGCTGACCACGCCGGCGCCCGCCACCATCAGCGACGACATGCTCGAGTCGTCGCTGGCCGCCAACACCTCGGGCGCCAACCCGGGCTGGGGGCCGCCGGACGCCGGCACCATCTACCTGTTCGTGCTCCCGGCGGGGACCATCGAGCAGGACAGCGAAGGGGCCTGCTGCACCGACTACGACGGCTACCACTACGAGACGACGGCCGGCGCCGGCGCCGGCGCGGTGGACGTCGCCTACGCCGTCTCCTGCGCCTGCTCGGGGTTCGACGGCCCGGACGTCACCGACCTGCAAGAGCGGACCGTCGACATGAGCCACGAGCTCGTCGAGTCGGCGACCGATCCCTTCCCCGACAGCGACCCGGCCTTCACCCAGGAGGACGACGCCGACATCGTCTGGACCTTCGTGACCGACGGCGAGGTCGCCGACATGTGCGAGTTCAACGACGACGCCAACGTGGTCCCGCCGGGCTCGACGTACATGGTGCAGCGCTCGTGGTCCAACGCCGCCGCGCGGGCGTTCCAGAACCCCTGCGTCCCGGTGGTCACCACCACCCCCTACCTCAACAGCTTTCCGCGGCTCTCGTCGATCCCCTACGACGACGGGGCGGGCACCATCGTGACCCAGGGGGTCGACGTCCGGCTGGGCGCGAGCCAGACGATCGACGTCGATCTGATGAGCGCCGCCGGGGTCACCGGGCCCTGGACCGTGCAGATCTACGACTACGACGCGGCGATCGCCGGCCTGACCGCCGGCGCGGTCCTCCGTCCCGACGCCTCCAGCGGCTCGGCCGGCGACACCATCCACCTGACGATCACGCCCAAGACGCCCGACACCACCCTGGGGGGCGAGGCGTTCATCATCGACTCGGACTACGGCAACCCGGGCGATCCCGGCTTCGAGAGCCAGCTCACGATGGGCCTGGTGACCAACAACTGAGGCGCGACTTTCTTTGAGCTGTCGCGCCGGTTCGGCGGCACCTGTCCGTATTGGCCATGCTGCATAGGACTATCGTCGGGCTGAGTCTCCTGGGTCTGACGGCGCTCGGGTGTGGCGGCGGGGGCGGCGCGTCCCGGCCGGACGGAGGGCGCGACGGTGCGATGGACCGGCCGGCGACCCCCCACGACGGCGCCGGAACGGGCGGAACGGGCGGGGCGGGCGGGGCCCCCCACGACGGCGGGACTGACGCGGCGGCGGCGCAGAGCTACGACGTGACGGTGACGAACGTCGACACCACCTTCGTCACCGAGGACCACTTCATCGCCGCGGTCGAGATGCAGCTCTCGGGAGAGCCGTTCGCCGAGGCGATGGGGCGCGACCTCGGCGGCTACACCCGCGACTACGCCTGCCAGGACGCGGTCTGCCAGGCCAGCCTCTACATCGACCCCGCGAACCCCGACGCCGGCGCCGGGGTGGTCGATCTCCCCGGCTACTCGTCGGGCGTCGAGTCGTACGAGTACTCGAAGCAGCCGATGAACAACATCGCCTTCGAGTCGGGGGCGGGGACCTCGCTGCTGTTCGGCCCGGTGCTCAACCCCACCGGCGCCACGGGGACCGACGCGCTGACGCTGGCGCAGACCTGGTTCGAGCACATGGCCGGCGCCAGCGAGGCGGCGGGGAAGTTCGTGCCGGCCGTGGGGCCGCAGAACCCGCTCGGCTGGCCCGGGCTGTGGCCGGTCCTGCAGCCGTTCGCCTCCTGGAACCCGGCCATCACCCCCACCAACGAGGCCGGCTGCTCGCTCTCCTCCGACGACAACCCGGGGAAGAACGGCGCGCTGCTCTCGGACAACTACGAGTGCGACTACACGTCGCTGAACCTCCCCGACCGCGACGCGCAGGTGACGAAGACGATCGGCCCCGGCCCCTCCGGCTGGACCGACTGGAAAGAGGCGCTCTGGACGCTGAACTACCTGCAGGTCATGCACAACGTGAAGGAGGCCGCGGTCGAGGCGGTCGCCGACATCGAGCTCGCGCAGGTCGGCGTCCCCGGCAACCTGGTGGCCGGCAACATCCTCCCCGGCACCTACCTGGGGTCGAGCAACGTCGAGGGGTTCCAGGCGGGGAACTTCATCCAGATCCTCGACAACCAGGCCCAGCAGTGGCTCTTGCAGCTCACCACCGCCGACGGCGCGTCGCTGGGCGGGTTCGCCAGCCTCGCCGACGCGCTCGCCTACAGCCCGGCGAGCGGCGCGCGCTGGTTCCCGGCCTCGATCGCGGTGACCGAGACCCCCGACCCGAGCGGCTTCCCCGACCCGAGCGGCTACGCGATCGCCTCGGCCGACAGCCACCTGCTCGACCTCGCGGGGCTGCTCGGCGCCTACTCGAGCGCCTACGCGCTGACCGACCTCGGCAACGCCGACGTCGGCGGCAGCCAGCCCTGCGAGGTCTACTTCGACGGCGATCCCTTCCCGGCGCAGAACCAGGCGCCGAACGGCTCGCCCACGCTGCACGACCGGGCGCTGGCGATGATGCGCGTCCTGGTCGTCAACATGGACCGCTTCCACCTCGACCCCGCCTCGGGGCTGTTCGTCGACGACGCCAGCTTCGCCAACGGCAAGCTGACGCCGGGGACGACGCTGTCGCCCGACGTGGCGGCCTACGCGCTCCTCTCGCTGCGCACGGCGCGCCGCGCGCTCGACTCGGAGCTGACCCTCTACGCCAACACCTCGCCCGACACGCAGGGGATCCCGTCGCCGCTCGATTCGTTCCCCATGGTCGACGGGGTGACCTTCGCGGCGCGGCTCGACGCGCTCATCAACGCGCTGTCGGACACCTTCCTCAACAAGCTCACCACCGCGGCCGGCCTGGCCTACGCCGGCTGGAACGTGCAGACCGGCGCGGCCACCGACGCCGGGACCAGCCTCGACGCGCACGCCGCGGCGGTGCGCGGGCTCCTGGTCGCCTACCTCGCGACCGGACAGACCAAGTACCGCGATCGCGCGCTGCAGGTCTTCACCCGGCTCGACGGCACCTTCTACGACCCGGGCGCGCGCATCTACCGCCCCACGGCCGGCGATCAGGCGACGACGGTCGTGTTCACCCCCCGCCGGTTCGGCCTCCTGCAGGGGGCGCTGCGCGACACCTACGAGCTCATCGCCGCGCTGCCGGGGCAGGGCGCGCTGGCGGCGCTCATCGAGGACCGGGTGGGGCGGCTCAACAAGCTGGTGCTGAACGGCTGGGACGACCGCAACCAGGACGGGCTGGTCGACTGGCCGAGTGAGTGCGCGCACGTGGGGACGGGCCCGGACGGCCAGCCGATGGGGCTGGGCGGGCTGCAGATGGCGGAGCGCACGCTGAGCGGCGACACCGGCTCGCTGGGGCCGTTCGTCCCCGACGGTGGCACGCGTGTCATCACCACCGATCGCGAGCACGACTGCGTGCCGGAGATCTCGGCCGCCAAGCTCCCCTCGGCGCTCGCCAACGCCGTGACCTTCACGCTGACGCCCCGCACGCCCTGACGCGCCCCGGAATTTTCCGGTGAGCGGGTCCGAATTCTGAGCCGTCGGGGGGGGGCGTAGGCACCTCGCCTCTATCCGCACCCGGAGGAGACCATGCGCCCGACCCGTCGATCGTCGCTGCTGAAACTCTGCCTCTGCGCCGCGCTGGCGCTGGCCGTGACCGCCGCTGCGCACCCCGCGCGCGCGCAGGGGACCTGGACGAAGGTGGCGAGCGGAGGCTGCGGCTCGTTCGGGCTCTGGCTCCTCACCGACGGGCGCGTGCTCGGCCACGGCTGCGGAGGCCTGCAGACCTGGATGATCCTGACGCCCGACAAGGCCGGCAACTACGCCACCGGCACCTGGAAGAACGTCGCCAACAGCGCGCACGCGCGCGGCGGCGCGCAGCAACACGTCCTCCGGGACGGCCGCTTCTTCGTGGGGGGCGGCGAGTACATCGACGGCCCGGCCTGTACGGCGGCGCTCTGCAACACGGCCGAGATCTACGATCCCGTGACCAACACCTGGAAGAACACCGCCAACGCGCCGCACGACATCGGCGACACCGGCAGCGCGACGCTCGCCGACGGGACGATCCTCGAGAGCACCCGCGCCGGCAGCTCGATCACGATCTACGACCCCGTCGCCGACACCTGGACCGCCAAGTCGTCGAACCAGCTCGGCAGCGGCGACGAGAACGCCTGGGCGTCGTTGCAGAACGGGGACGTCCTGGCCGTCGGTTACGCCACCTCGGGCGCCGAGATCTACATCCCCTCGATGGACAAGTGGGTGAGGACCACCGTCCCCTCCGGCTTCAACACCGGCGACATGGCGGGCATCTCGCAGATGTTCGACGGCCGCGTCTACGTCTACGGCCTCAAGAACAAGGCGTACATCTGGACGCCGGGCCCCACCGTGACCGATCCCGGGAGCTGGACGACAACCTCGCTCATCACCACCAACGGCGCCACGGAGAACGAGGACGAGTACACCGACACGCTGCCGAACGGCAAGGTGTGGAGCGCGCTGGTGGCCGTGATGTACGGGCCGAGCGTCGTGTTGCAGCAGTTCGATCCGACGACGAACACCGCCACCGCGGTGACCGGGTTGCCTGCGGAGACCAACCCCGATCCGATCAGCTACGTCAACCTGCCGAACGGTCAGGTCATGATCGCCCCCGAGAACGGCCGGAACAACTGGGTCCTGACGCCCGACGGGGCGCCTGACGACAGCTGGCGGCCGACGGTCACCTCCGTCACCTACAACGGCGCCACGGCCAACACCTACACGCTGACCGGCACGCAGATCAGCGGCCTCATCAACGGCGGCGACGAGGGCGACGACATGACGATGGCCGAGAACTACCCGATCATCTGGCTCAAGGACAGCGCGGGGAACGTCAGCTACTGCAAGTCGTTCAACTTCAGCAACATGATGCCCAGCAAGGGCTCCGCGCCCGAGACGGCCGACTTCACGCTGCCGTCCACGATCACCAGCGGCACGTACCAGCTCTACGTCTCCGCGGTCGGCGTCATCTCGAAGACCGGGTTCCCGTTCACCGTCGGCCAGAGCAGCAGCACGGGGACCGGCGGCACGACCGGGACGGGCGGCACCACCGGCACGGGCGGGACGACCGGGACGGGCGGCAGCACCGGGACCGGTGGCACGACCGGCGCGGGTGGCGCCACCGCCACCGGCGGGGCGTCCGGCACCGGCGGGAAGGCCGGCACCGGGGGAACGACCGGGGCCGGTGGCACGACCACGACGGGCACGGGCGGCGCGACCGGCACCGGCGGGACGACCGGCACCACCGGCGCGGGCGGGACGACCACCACGGGCACCGGCGGGACCACCACCACGGGCACCGGCGGGACGACCGGCGCGGGCGGGACGACCACCACGGGCACCGGCGGCACGACCGGCAATGGCGGCACGACTGGCACGACCGGCACCGGCGGCGCGACGGGCGCGGGCGGAAGCTCGACGACCGGCGAGGGCGGCACCTCGGGCGAAGGCGGGACCAGCGGCGACAGCGGCAGCTCGAGCGGCTGCTCCTGCGCGACGGCGCCGGGCGGCGGGTCGGGTCTGGCTGGGCTGCTCGGGTTCGTCGCTCTCGGGCTGGTGGGGGTCCGGCGCCGCCGGGCAACCCCGCGGCGGTAGCGCGCGGGTTCGGGGTCGCGGCTCATCGAGTCCGCGGCCCCGCGCAGCCGCCCCCGGCACGGCACCCCTGGCGGCGGCCTGGTTCGATCGACTAGGCTCTCGTCGGGGGGCCGAATGTCGTCCGAGCTTCGTCGAATCGTCGTTCGGGCCCTGGCGCTTCCGTTCGCGCTGGCGGTCCTGGTGGCGGCGCTCACCTCGACGGAGATCTTCTACCTGCGCCGGCTGGCCAGCGCCGTCGACCACACCCGCATCGTGCTCTTCACGGCCTCGCGGACGCTGAGGCTGATCATCGACCAGGAGACGGGGATCCGCGGTTTTCTCCTGACCGGGGCCCCGGAGTTCCTGGAGCCCTACGCGGCCGGCGCGGGGCAGGTCGCGCAGGGGATCGCCGATCTCGGGCGCCAGGTGCGCGACGATCCGGCGCAGGTGGCGCGCCTCGGCGCCCTCCGCCGCGCCGTCGAGGCCTGGCAGGGGCAGGCGCGGATCGCGATCGCGCTCGCCGCCCGGGGGCCGGCGGGCCGGACCGAGGCGAGCGTGCTGCCGGCCTTGCTGGCGGACAAGGGACGGATGGACGACATCCGCGGGCGCGTCGACGACATCGTCGACGACGAGCGCGACGACCTGGCCGTCCGCCAGCTGGCCTTCGCGCGCGCCTCGCGGTACCTGGTGGCCGGCGGCGGCGCGCTGGTGCTGCTGCTCGCCGGCCTGATGGCGTTCGTGCTGCGCCGGCAGATCGCGGCCATCGAGGCGATCTACCGGCAGGCGCTCACCGAGCGCGAGGCGAGCGAAGGCCGCGAGCGGCAGGCCCGCGGTCAGGCCGAGGCGGCCAACCGGACCAAGGACGAGTTCCTGGCCACCGTCTCGCACGAGCTGCGCACGCCGCTCACGGCGATGCTCGGGTGGGCGCGCCTGCTGCGCGGCCGCCGCGTCGACGAGGCGCGGACCGAGCGGGCCATCGAGGCGATCGAGCGGAACGCCATCGCGCAGGCGCAGCTCATCGAGGACCTGCTCGACGTCTCGCGCATCGTCTCCGGCAAGCTGCGCTTCGATCTGCACGAGACCGATCTGCAGAAGGTCGTCGAGGCGGCGAGCGAGTCGGTCCGCCCGGCCCTGGAGGCCAAGCAGATCCGGTTCCAGATGATGCTCGACCCGGCGGGGGCGCAGGTCCTCGGCGATCCCAACCGCCTGCAGCAGGTGGTCTGGAACCTGCTGTCGAACGCCATCAAGTTCGCCCCCAAGGCGG
>DASZVW010000448.1:0-2337 GCA_035546895.1 Polyangia bacterium | reverse complement strand
ACCCGGCCAACGCCAAGCTGTTCATCAACCGGGAGCTCTCCTGGCGGGGGTTCAACGAGCGGGTGCTCGAGGAGGCGCGCGACGCGACGGTGCCGCTCGTCGAGCGGCTCAAGTTCCTGGCCATCGTCGCCTCCAACCTGGACGAGTTCTTCATGGTGCGCGTCGCCGGCCTCAAGCAGCAGCTCTCGGGGAATGTCTCCGAGACGCCGCCCGACGGGCTCACCCCGGCCGAACAGCTGGCCGCCATCAGCGCCCGCGCCCACGCGATGGTGGGCGAGCAGTACCGCGTCTGGCGCGCCGAGGTGTCGCCCGGCCTGGCCGAGGCCGGCATCCGCCTCTTGCGCCCGGCGGACCTGACGCCCGAGCAGAAGGCGCACCTGCAGACCTACTTCGCCAAGGAGGTGTGGCCGGTGCTGACCCCGCTGGCGGTCGACCCCAACCACCCGTTCCCGATGCTGCGCAACCGCAGCCTGAACCTGGCCATCCTCATGCACCGCGAGCGCGAGAAGGTCGCGCGGCGCGAGACGATGGTCGCCGTGGTGCAGGTGCCGTCGGTCCTCCCGCGCATCACCGAGGTGGCCGGGCCGGGCAAGTTCTCCTTCACGCTGCTCGAGGACCTCATCGCCATGCACGCGGGCGAGCTCTTCCCGGGGTTCCGGGTGGTCGGCTGCAGCTCCTTCCGCGTCACCCGCAACTTCGATCTCTCGATCGACGAGGACGAGGCCGACGACCTCCTCAAGACCATCCAGAAGGAGCTGCGGCGGCGCGAGCGCGGCAGCGCCGTGCGCCTCGAGATCGCGCACGACACGCCCGCCGAGGTGGTGAGCTTCCTCTCGGCCTCGCTGCGGCTCGAGCCCGACGACGTCTACCTCTTCGACGGGCCGCTCCACCTGGCCGACCTGGCGCCCATCTGCGCGCGCGACGACCTGCGCGAGTACAAGGACGAGCCGTTCTCGCCGCAGATCGTCCCGCCGCTGCAGGAGTACGACGACATCTTCCGGGTCATCGCCCAGCGCGACGTGCTGCTCCAGCACCCCTACGAGTCGTTCGAGGACGTGGTGGAGTTCATCTCCGAGGCGGCCGACGACCCCAACGTGCTGGCCATCAAGCAGACGCTCTACCGCACCAGCGCCGACTCGCCGATCATCCGGGCGCTCATCCGCGCCGCCGAGAACGGCAAGCAGGTGACCGCGGTCGTCGAGCTCAAGGCCCGCTTCGACGAGGCCCCCAACATCCAGTGGGCGCGGACATTGGAAGATGCGGGCGTGCATGTCGTTTATGGCCTCATCGGCCTCAAGACCCACTGCAAGGTGGCGCTGGTGGTCCGGCGCGAGGGGAACCGGATCAAGCGCTACGTCCACCTCTCGACCGGCAACTACAACCCCTCGACGGCCCGCGTCTACGGCGACCTCTCCTACTTCACCGCGCGCGACGCCTACGCCGACGACGCGGGCGCGCTGTTCAACCTCCTGACCGGCTACTCGTCGCCGCCGTCGTGGAAGAAGTTCTCGGTGGCGCCGCTCGGGCTGCAGGAGCGGCTCATCGCGCTCATCGATCGCGAGGCGGCGCTGGGGGCGAAGGGGCGGATCGTGGCCAAGATGAACGCGCTCGTCGACGGGCCGGTCATCAAGGCGCTCTACCGCGCCTCGCAGGCGGGGGTGTCGATCGACCTCATCGTGCGCGGGATCTGCTGCCTGCGCCCGGGCGTCCCCGGCACCAGCGACAACGTCCGGGTCACCAGCATCGTCGACCGGTTCCTCGAGCACGCCCGCATCTTCAGCTTCGAGAACGGCGGCAAGCGCGAGGTCTACCTCTCGTCGGCCGACTGGATGCCCCGCAACTTCCAGCGCCGGGTGGAGGTGATGTTCCCCATCGAGGACGAGGGGCTGCGCGACCGCGTCTTCGACGAGATCCTGGGGATCGCGCTCTGCGACAACGTCAAGGCGCGGCGGCTCAACGCCGACGGCAGCTACACCCGCCTGCACCCCGAGGGCGTGACCAACGGCACGAACGGCACCGGCACCAACGGCGTCGCGGCCAAACCGGTGCGCAGCCAGTATCGTTTCATGGAGCTGGCGCGCGAGAAGGCCCAGTCGGGGCCGGCGTTGCCGGGCGCGGGCGGCGCCTATCACGTGCGGACCACGCCGCCGAGCCGCGGCGGAACGCCGCCCGTCGCGCCGCCGGCGGCCGCGACGTCCGTGGCGCCGGTCCCGGTCCCCGGCGGGGGCGGGCTCCCCTCCTAGCGGGGGGCCCTCAACAAACTCCCGTTTCCGCCTTATCATTCTCCCCGACATGCGCCCCTCGCGTCGCCGGTTTGCGCTGCTGGTGTCGGTGGTC
>DASZVW010000447.1:0-4907 GCA_035546895.1 Polyangia bacterium | reverse complement strand
ACGGCGCCGGCCACGTCGATCTCTACGACGGCGCGGCGATGGTCGAGGGGCCGCTCGGCAACGGCAGCTTCTTCGCCTCGGTGCGCCGCAGCTGGGTCGACGAGGTCTTGCGGGCGGTGGTGCCGAGCGGGCTCAGCGTGGCGCCCGTGTTCTACGACTACCAGGTCAAGTACGTGCACCCCTTCCTGGGCGGCCAAGGGTCGCTGTTCGCCTTCGGGTCGAGCGACGCGCTCGACATCCTCGACTCCAACACCGCACGGGTGATCTCGTTCGACAGCGAGATCCAGTTCCACCGCCTGGCGGCGCGCTGGCAGCGGTCGTTCGGGCGCGAGTGGAAGAACGACGCCGTGTTCTCGCTCGGCTACGACGAGACCGACAACGAGGCGGTGAACGCCATCAAGATCGACGCCACCACCTGGTCCATCAACCTCCGCGACACCGCCACCTACAAGCCCTCCGAGCGGCTCAACGTTCAGCTGGGGATCGACTCCTCGCTGCGCCACTTCTCGTACGACCTCCTGTTGCCGCTGTTCGGCCAGCCGGGCGCGGCGTTCGGCAACGGCGGGCTCTCCGCCAACCCGCCGCGGAACGTCTCGGCCAGCGGCACCTGGGCCCAGCCGGGGCTGTTCGCGCTGGCCAACGTGGCGGTCGGCCCGCGCCTGCTGCTCCAGCCCGGGCTGCGCCTCGACGGCAACTCGCGGATCGTGAACGGGAGCTCGTTCTGGGTCGATCCGCGGCTGTCGGCGTTCTTCACCGTCAGCCCGAAGACCGTCCTCAAGGGGGGCGTCGGCCTCTACTCGGAGGCGCCCCAGCCGCAGGACCTGACGTCGACGTTCGGCAACCCGAACCTCACCTACCAGCGGTCGTTCCAGTACAGCGTGGGGGTCGACCAGAAGCTCCCCTTCGACGTCGACCTGGAGGTCACCGCCTACGACAAGTACCTCGACCAGCTGGTGTCGCTGACCGATCTCGTCAGCCCGACGACCGGCCTGCCGCTCAACGAGTCGAACCTCGGCAAGGGGCGCTCGTACGGGCTCGAGATGCTGCTCCGCCGGCAGATCATGCGCGGCTTCTACGGCTGGGTCGCCTACACACTGTCGCGCACCACCCGGCTCGACGATCCCTCGCTGGGCTATCCCTACTACCACCTCTACGACTTCGACCAGACCCACATCCTGACCGTCATCGCCTCCTACCAGACCGAGCACAACTGGACCTTCGGCACCCGGCTCCGCTACACGAGCGGCGATCCCTACACGCCCTTCGTCAACGGCATCTTCAACGCCAACAACGGCGGCTACGAGTGCATCGCCGGCAACCCCGACGCCGCCCGGGCGCCCCCCTTCTTCCAGGCCGACGTGCGCATCGACCGCCGCTTCGTCTACGACAAGTGGATCTTCACCGGCTACCTCGACGTTCAAAACGTCACCAACCGGGCCAACCCCGAGGCGCTGTTCCCGAACTACAATTGCCAGGGGTATTCGACCTTGACCGGAATCCCCATCTTCCCGACGCTGGGCTTGAGGGCGGAGTTTTGAGGCGCCGCCGCACACCGTCCCTGCTGCTGGCGGCCGCGCTCGCCGCGCTGGGGTCGTCTGCCTGCGTGTCGGGGTTCGACCGCAACGACCAGACCGTCAACAGCCTGCGCATCCTGGGCGCCGCGGCCCACATCGACAACGGCGACGGGGTCGACTGGGCCGACGCCGAGGTGGGCGACACGGTGACCTTCGAGGCGCTGGTCGCCAACCCCACCGGCGTCCCCGACGTGACGGTGACCTGGGTGACCTGCCTGCCGTCGCTCAACGCCACCGTCACCCCCTGCACCAGCGAGACGGTGCTGCGCCGGCCGCAAGACCTCATCACCATGGCCACCGATCCGGCCAACGGCGTCATCGAGCTCGGCGTCGGGGAGAAGATCCAGTACACCGTCCCCCAGGAGGTCCAGCCGCTGCTCGACGCGCTGGTCACGCGGGCCGACCAGAACGTCAACGCCCAGTGCTCGCTCTACATCGAGGCGCCGGTCATCGTCATCGTCCAGGGGAGCGACGGCTCGGTGGTCACCGCGGTCAAGAACCTGCGCCTCTCGCCCTGGAGCCAGACCGGCCCCGGCGCCAGCGACCCGGCGCTGCAGCACTACATCCGCAACGCCAACCCGTCGATCGCCGCGCTCGACATCCCCACCGACAACAGCGCCTGCGCCGGCCAGACCCTGGTCGCCGGCTGCAGCAGCGACGCCGACTGCGGCGGCGCCACCTGCTCCCCCGACGGCTGGTGCCCCCCCGCCGCCGTCTTCCCGACCGGCCCCACCACCATCTGCGGCCAGCTCCCCGCCGCCGACAGCCAGACGTATTACTACTGCGGCATGGATGGGGTCGACGGGAGCGAGATGGAGTACCCCACCATCACCTGGTACGAGACCGCCGGCACCGAGGCGGGCATCTCCAACTCCAACACCGCCGGCACGCCCGATCTCCCCAGCCGCACGTTCCAGATCATCACCCGCCCGCCCGGCCCCTTCACGCTCTACGGCGTCGTGCGGGACGGACGGGACGGCGAGAGCTGGATCGCGCAAGCTTTCCAATGACCAAGGGACCGCGAAAGGAACGAACCCGATGATCGTCCAGAAGCTGCTCGCCATCGTGAACCTGGGGGCCGCCTGGGTCCTCTGGCTGCTCATCGTGCTGTCGGTCGTCTCGGTCGGGATCATGATCGAGCGCGCCGGCTTCTACCTCGGGCGCCGCGTCCCCAACCCCGGCGCGCTGGCCGACTGGCTGCTGGGCGGCGACTTCAAGAAGGCGCGCGAGGCGGTCGCCGACCGCGAGGGGATCGAGGCCTCGGTCGTCCGGGCGGCGCTCGGCCAGGCCGACAGCGGCCCCGACGCGGTGGCCAAGGTGGTCGACGCCGAGATCAAGAAGTCGCGGCTGGAGTACGAGGCGCGGCTGGCTTTTCTCGCCACGCTGGGGAACAACGCGCCGTTCATCGGCCTCTTCGGCACGGTGCTGGGGATCATCCGCGCCTTCGGCGATCTGGCCAAGAACCCCAGCGCCGCCGGGGCCAGCTCGGTGATGGCCGGGATCTCCGAGGCGCTGATCGCCACCGCGGTCGGCCTGCTGGTCGCGCTGCCGGCGGTGGTCGCCTACAACGTCTTCCAGCGCGCGCTCCGCCGCGCCTCGCAGCGCGCCGCCTACTTCGGTGACCTCTTGGAGGCGCGCCTGCGCGGGCGGGACGCCAAGAGCGAGGCGGCGTAGTGGCCTCGGTCTCCGACGGCGACTCCGACGGCGACGAAGGGGGGATGATCAGCGGCATCAACGTGACGCCGCTGGTGGACATCACGCTGGTCCTCCTCATCATCTTCATGGTCACCGCCACGTACATCGTGCGCCAGGCGATCCAGGTCGACCTCCCCCGCGCCGCCAACGCCGGCGAGGCGACGGGGACCACGCTGGCGGTGATCCTGACCAAGGACGGCGACCTCTACCTCAACGGCCAGAAGCTCGACGAGACCGGGCTGCGCGACGCCGCCCGCGCCGCCGTGGCCAAGGACCAGGACACGCGGGTCATCATCAGCGCCGACAAGAACGCGCTGCACGGCTCGGTGGTCCACGTCCTCGACCTCATCAAGGGGGAGGGGATCTCCAAGTTCGCCATCAACATCGAAAAGGAGCGATGAAGCGGCGGGTCCACCCGATCGCGGGTTACGCCATCTCGGCCATCGCTCACCTGGGGCTCTTCGCCTGGGCCTGGGCGCTGCCCGTGCGCGCGCATCGCTCCGAGCACGTCGACGTGCAGATCGTGGAGACGGTGAAGCCGCGCCCGGTCGAGCCCAAGCCACCGCCCCCCGAGCCCCCCAAGCCGGCCGCGCCGATCAAGATGCACCTGGCCCGCCGGGTGGCGCAGACGCCGCCGCCGCCGACCAACACGCCGCCGCCGGAGACGCCGCCCCCCGAGACGCCGCAGCCGACGACCACCCAGGTCACGCCCGGCCCCGTCCACCTCGGCATCTCGCTGTCGTCGACCAGCGCGGGCGGCGCCTTCGCGGCGCCGGTCGGCAACAGCCTGGCCGGCAAGCCGGGGCCGCGCGCCCAGGCCCCGGCCACCGACGACATCGGTCCGGTCGCGCACGCGGCGGCGCTGAGCGAGCAGCCGGCGCCGCTCGACACCAGCATCCCCGACGACGAGTACCCGAAGGAGGCCCGCGACTCGGGGTTCGAGGGGCAAGTGGTGCTCAGGCTGCTCATCGACGCCAAGGGCCGGGTCCGCAAGGCCTCGATCCTCAAAGATCCCGGCCACGGGCTGGGCGCCGCCGCCGTCAAGAGCGTCCGCCACTTCACCTTCAGTCCCGGCAAGCTCGACGGCAAGCCCACCGCCACCGAGATCGCCTACACCGTCACCTACGAGCTCCCCGGTTAGAGGCGCGCGCGGCGCAGCCGGAGCGCGTTCCCGACCACCGAGACGGAGGAGAGGGCCATGGCCGCCGCGGCGATCTCGGGGGTGAGCTGGAGGTGCAGGAGCGGGTAGAGGACGCCGGCCGCCACCGGGACGCCGAGGGCGTTGTAGACGAAGGCGAAGAAGAGGTTCTGCTTGATGTTGCCGAGCGTGGCCCGGGAGAGCCGCCGCGCCCGCAGCAGGCCGCGCAGATCCCCGTCGAGCAAGGTGACGCCGGCGCTCTCCAGCGCCACGTCGGTGCCGGTCCCCATCGCGATCCCCACCTGCGCGCGCGCCAGCGCCGGCGCGTCGTTGATGCCGTCGCCCGCCATCGCCACCACCCGGCCGGCCGCTTGCAGCTTCTCGACCGCCGCCGCCTTGTCGGCCGGCAGGACCTCGGCGAGCACCTCGTCGATCCCCAGCGCGCGCCCGACGCTCTCCGCCGCCGCGCGCCCGTCGCCGGTGAGCATCACCGTCCGCAC
>DASZVW010000446.1:0-8451 GCA_035546895.1 Polyangia bacterium | reverse complement strand
CCTCCCCAGCGAGACCAGCGCCGGATGGTCGGGCGGCCCCGTCCGCGGCGGTGGCGGCAACACGGTCGTGCGCCGCGCCGGGATGACCGGGCCGCGCGGCAGCGTGGGCAGCTTGGCCGCCGCCCAGGCCTCGCGGATGGTCGGCTTGGGCGCGGGCGGCGGGCTCCGCCGGCAGGCGACCAGCGCCATCAAGACGACCGCGGCGCCCGTCGCCAGGCGCCGCGGAAGGAGCACTTCTGCTTTCAGGGTCCCGCTCGGGTTAGGGGATGTTGTCGTAGGTCCCGACCACGTTGCCGGTGCCGTCGGTGCAGGTGATCTGGCTCCCCGGCGTGCTGTCGCAGACGCCGCTGCAGGCCACCGGCGGCGCCATCGTGCAGACCGCGATCACCGTGCCGTCGGTGCGGTAGGAGGTGAACTTCCAGTTCTTGTCGCCCACCGCGCCCACGCGGTCCATGACCATGAAGCCGAACTCCTGCGAGTAGGCGAAGGCGTTGACCACCGTGTTCGGCGCCGGCAGGTCGGCGTTCGGGTTGAACGCCGCCGGCAGCGCCGAGTCGAGGTTATCGCCGCCGTTGCCGGCCACGAACGTCGCCGGGTGGTTGCTGGCGAAGTTGAGCGCCTGGAAGTCGTGCACGTGGCCGTGGATGGCCATCCCGATGTTCGGCGGGTAGTAGTTGCCCGGGTAGGCGGCGTTCATCACCGACTGCAGGCCGGGGCTGCCGATCGTGGGCGGGTTGGCCGCCGTGTAGCCGAGCACCGGGTGGTGGACCGCCCAGATGTTGAAGAGGTTGGCCGGCGCCAGGCCCGCCGCCTCGGCCAGCTCGCTGGTGTAGGGCTGGAAGGCCGGCGGGTTGTAGGCGGTCTTCTGCACGTTCGAGGAGTCGAACACCACGAACGAGGTGTCGCCGAAGGAGACGGCCCAGGGGTCGTTGAAGTTGCCGGCGTTGTCGTTCGCCGGGTTGTTGCAGGTCTTCACGTCCGTGGCGTCGAAGCCGTTCGGATCGAGGTAGCGGTACCACCCCTGGCCCGAGCGGTTGCAGACCTCGTGGTTGCCGCGGACCATGACCCAGGGGGCCGCCGCCAGCAGCGGCGCCGCCGGGGTGAAGAAGTCGGCCATCCAGGCGTCCGAGCCGTAACCCCAGGGCTGGCCGGCGCAGGCGGTGTTCCCCGCCGGGCAGGGGTTGTCGCGGTACTCGTAGTCGCCGACGTGCAGCACGAGGTCGGGCTGCATGGCGGCCGCCGCGGCCGAGATGACCGGGAACGGCCACTGCGTCGGATCGCCGCAGGCCTGGAAGGGGTTGCCGATCGAGATGCGGCAGCCCGTGTCACCGAGGACGACGATGCGCTGGACGTTCGCCTTCGGCAGCGGCAGGCTGAGGCCGGCCACCGTCGCCGCGCGCGCGCCCGCCGGGAGCAGGAACTCGCAGGTGGCGGTGGTGAAGACCGAGGGCTTGGAGTTGCCGGAGGTCATCGCGGCGGCCAGCGTGGTGTCGGTGCTGGTCGGGCGGAGCGGCTCGGCGCCGGCGGCCACGCGGAGGGTCATCGCGCTGGTCACCCCGTCGACGGTGATCGACGGGCAGACCGAGTACGGTGTCAGCAGGCGGGCGATCGCCTGGTTGTTGGCGCCGATCTCGACCCAGGCCGTCTCGGCCAGGGCCGCGTCGGACGGACAGGAGACCGGGACGGTGAAGCTGGTGGCGCACCCGGGGTCGCCGTCGGAGACGGTGAGCGTCAGCGTGGCGGTGCCCGGCGCGGTGCAGGTGAGCGTCGGGTTCGCCGCGGTGGCGCTGCTCAGCGTGCCGGAGGTCGCGGTCCAGCTGTAGCTGACCGGCTGCGGGCCGCCGTCGGGATCGCTGGCGGCGCTGGCCAGGGCGATGGTGGTCCCCACCGGCGGCGCGGCGCCGACCGAGTCGATGTTCGGGCAGACGTTGATGGTGCCGTTGACCGCCACGCTGCCGGTCTTGCCCGGGGCGTGGCAGTCGACGGTGATCGCCACCTGCGTGGTGGCGCCGGCCGCGACGCTGAATGACGCCGAGGTGCCCGCGCAGCTGGTCTGGCCGTCGGTCGACTTCCCGGACAGCGTCAGCGTGTAGCCCGCGCCGGCGGCGACGCCGCCGATGACCGCGCTGACCGTCGACGAGTTGGCGACGTTGATCGACCCCGTGTAGCTCTGGGGGCCGGTGATCGAATAGCTGAAGGCGTCGACGACGCCGGCGCCGCCCTGGAGCAGCAGCGCCACCGAGCCGGCGCCCGCGGGCGGGGTCGCGCCGCCGCTGGTGGGAGCCCCCTCGCAGCCGGCGAGCACCGAGAGCCCGACGACCGCCGCCAGATTCAACGCCAGGTTCTTTCGATCGAATTTCAGCACGCGCGCCTCCGAGTAAAAGTTCGGCCGTAAAGCCGACTGGACTTTTACGTGGGCGCGCGCGCTGCCGGGTGACGGTTCCGTTACATCCTGGCGACCGCGCCCGACACGAACGGCTCGCCGGCGATCTCGGTCACGGCCGGCGCGCGACGGCGGCGGAGGCGGAGGTCGAGCAGCGCCGGCGCCAGCACCAGCGCCGCGAACACGCAGGTCAGCTCGCCGATGAGCGCCGAGAGGCCGAACGAGCGGATCCCCTGGTTCGCCGAGAACAGCAGCGACGCGTAACCGACCACCGTGGTGAACGAGCAGAGCGCCACCGCCGGCCCGGTGGCGGTCAGGATCCGCGCCGCCGAGCCGCGCCCCTCGGCGCGGTGGCGGGCGGCGACGTTGACCGCGTAGTCGATCCCGATCCCGATGGTGATCGGCAGCGCCACGAAGTCGAGGAAGTTGATCCGGATGCCGAACAGCCCGGCCGCGGTGAGCAGCAGCGCCACGCCGGCGGCGCCGCAGCCGACGGTGACGGCCGCCTGGCGGGTCATCCCCAGGACGGCCAGCACCACCAGCACCGCCCCCAGCGCGGCGACGACGGTGGCGCGCGGCCCGTCGCGATCGACGGAGCCGACGATGTCGTGCTGGACGAAGGCGTTGCCGCCCACGACCAGGTCCGACCCCAGGCCCAGCGCCCGGAAGCGGCCCACGAAGCGCTCCAGATCCTCGGTGCGCCAGAGGTCGAACCCGGCGCCGGTCTTGGCCACCAGCAGCCGGCCGCGCGTCCCGTCCTGCTCGGTGAACGGCCAGCCGAGCTCGGCCGGGACCTCGGCGTCGGCGATCGCCGCCAGGTGCGCCGGCGGATCGAGCGCCCGGGCGAGCTCCCGATCGGCCGGGCTCAGCGAGGCCAGCGTCGCCGGGGTGAGCAGGCGCCGGATGTCGGCCAGCACCGCGAGCTTGTCGTCCTGATCGGGCGGCACCAGGTCGTCGAGCGAGGTCACCCGCGCGAAGAGGCGCTGCTTGTCCGGCTTGCCGGCGTCCGCCGCGCGCAGCCGGGCGGCCACCTCGCGCGCCCGCGCGCGGGTCGGCAGCGCGATCACCGTGCCGCCCGAGATGCCGCGCCCGAAGGCGCGATCGATCTCCGCGTTCCAGCGCAGCGTCTCGCGCATCGCCGGGCCGGTCGAGCGCAGGTTGTTGAAGTCCTTCTCGAACGGCCGGCCGGCCAGGTAGTGCGCCGCCCCGCCGATCGATCCCACCAGCACCAGCGCCGTCACCCCGACGACGACCGGCCGCCGGCACGGAACCAGCGACGCCAACCCGCGCCCCATCCGTGCCGGCGACCGGCCGCGGCCGAGCCCCCGCCCGGCCAGCGCCGCCAGCGCGGCCGGCAAGATCAAGAACGTCGCCGCCCAGCAGCAGAGGATCCCGACGCCGCCGATGACGCCGAAGTGGCGGAAGCCGCGAAACTGTGTGGTCAGGAGCGAGGCGTATGAGACGGAGGCCGTCAGCGCCGCGGCCAGCGTCCCCCCGAAGCTCCCCTGCACGGCGGCCCCCAGCGCCGAGATCAAATCGTCCGGGTCGTCGGCGCGCCGCCGCTCCTCGAAGAAGCGGGCCAGGAGGATGATCCCGAAGTTGATCCCGTTGCCGACCACGATGGGCGCCAGGAAGGCGGTCGCCAGGTTCAGGTGGCCGATGCTGAAGGTGGCGAAGGCGAAGGTGACCAGCGCCCCGACGGTGAGCGCGCCCAGCAGCGCCGCCACCGGCGCCGCGGCCCCGAAGAAGAGCAGCAGGCCCAGCGCCACGATGCCGGTGGTGAAGACGGTCGCCCGCACCATCCCCCCCAGCAGCGCCTGGTGCTCCTGCGCGGCGTTGGCCACGTCGCCGGTGATCCCGATCCGGACCGCCGGGCCGCCCAGCCGGCGAGCCTCGGCGGCGGCCTGCTCGGCGGCCGCCACCACGGCGACGTTGCGCGAGATCTCGTCCGCCGGGAACCGCGTCCGCGCCACCACCAGCTGCAGCCGCCCGTCGCCCGAGAGGATGGGCGCCGGGTGCTCGGCGCCGGCCTGCGCGGCGTCCATCTGCCGCTTGAGCGCCCGCAGGCGATCGCCGATCGGCGGCGCATCCTTGTCGTCGGCGTCGTCATCCAGCGAGACGTAGAGCGGGTTCAGCCGCGCCTTGCGCGCCGCCAGCTCGTCGCGGACGCCGCGCAGCTGGTCGGCCGGCGCCAGCAGATAGCGGTGCGCCCAGGCGAAGCGATCGCGCGCGCCGCTGTCGTAGTCGACGCCGATGAGCAGCCTCGGCGGCAGCGCCCGCAGCCGGTCGCGCACCAGCGCCGCGGCCGCCTGCCGGCGCGCCGGATCGTCCGACTCGACCGCCACGATGACCGTCCCGAACACCTGCGCCCGCGACTCCAGCGCGTGGAGGTCGCGGACCGACCGGGTGTCGGGTGGCAGCAGGTACGACAGGTCGCCGTAGAGCGGCAGGTGGGCCGCCAGCGGCGCCGCCACCGCCCCCACCAGCAGGGCGCCGGCCAGGATCGCCCACCGGCGGCGGGCGGTCCAGCGGGCCCAGCGCACGCCGGCCGTCGGCTTCGGCGCCTCAGCCGGCATGGGGGAGCCTCACCCGGCCGGGCGCCGCGAGGTTGTTGGCGATCGCCAGCAGCGTGATCGCCAGGACGAACAGCGAGGGGGCGATCGTCACCAGCGACGGGAGCAAGTTGGTGAGGGCACGACGCATGCGGCCTCACATTGCAGTCGACGTGCCACGGCCGCGGCGCCAAATTCCTCTCATCCGGCGCCGCCCAACCCCGCGCGCAGTGTCGAATTACGAACGCCGCCTGTGGAGATCCCGCACAGCTCGGCCCACCGCCCGCCGGGTGACGCGCCATTCAAGTAATCGACCGCCCCACCGATTCCAATCTGTGGGGGTTCTCGACATGATCAACGGCCTCATCAGCGCTCTCTTCGTCGTGGCAGGAGGCGCTTGCGCCGTTGCCGGGTACATGGTCGGCTCGTGGCACCAGCGGCGGGCGATGGACGCCGACTTGGTCGGCGAGCTGTTCGCCGCCGACCGCGGCTTCGACCCCCTCGACGAGCCCCGCCGCCGCGACCAGCGCCTGAATTAGCGCGCCCGTCAGGCGAGGCGCGCGGTCTTGAGCGCCGTCAGGATCACCCGCGTCGCGGGGGAGTGGTTCAGCGTGTAGAAGTGGATCCCCGGCGCGCCGCCGTGGAGCAGCTCGACGGCCTGGGCGGTGGTCTGGGCGATGCCGAGGGCCAGCGTCGCCGCCTCGTCGCCGCGCACCCGCTCGAGCTCGGCCTGCAGCGCCGCCGGCAGGGTGGCGCCCGACAGCTTGGTCATCCGCTCGATCCCCGCCAGGCTGCGGATCGGCATCAGGCCGGGGATGATGGGGACGGTGATGCCGGCGGCCCGCGCGCGGGCCACGAAGTCGAAGTAGAAGCGGTTGTCGAAGAAGAGCTGGGTGACCACGAAGTCGAGCCCGGCGTCGACCTTGGCCCTGAGGTGGCGGATGTCCTGGTCGATGTCCCGGCACTCGAGGTGCCCCTCGGGGTAGCCGGCGCCCCCCAGGCAGATCTTGCGGCCGTAGCGCTTGCGGGCGAAGGCGATCAGATCGGCGGCGAAGCCGAACCCGCCCGCGGTCCGCTGGAACTTCTCCTGCCCGGCCGGCGGATCGCCCCGCAGCGCCATCACGTTCTCGATCCCCGCCTCCATCAGCCCGTCGAGCACACCGGCGATCTCCTGCTCGGTGGCCCCGACGCAGGTGAGGTGGGCCATCGCCGAGAGCCGCGCCTCGCGCTCGATCCACTGCACCAGCTCCAGCGTCTTGGCCCGCGTGGAGCCCCCCGCGCCGTAGGTCACCGATACATAGGCCGGCGACAGCTCGGCCAGATCGCGGATGGTCCGCTCCAGCGCCAGCCGCCCGGCGTCGGTCTTGGGGGGGAAGAGCTCGAAGGAGAAGAGCTTGCGGCCGGGGTCGGCGAACAGGCTGGAGATCTTCATGCCACGGGATCGGCCGCCAGCCGCTCGGCCACGAAGTCGGCGTCGAGGGTGATGGTCTCCCCCTTGCGCTCGGGGGCGTCGAACATGACGTCGTGGCAGATCCCCTCCACGATGGTGCGCAGGCCGCGGGCGCCGGTGCGGCGCGCGAGGCAGTGCTGCGCCACCAGCCGCAGCGCCCCCTCGGAGAACTGCAGGTCGACGCCGTCCATCTTGAGCAGCGCCTGGTACTCGCGCACCACCGCGTCGGGCGGGCCGGACATCACCAGGAAGAGGTCCTCCTCCGACAGCGGGTCGAGCTCGACCCGCACCGGGATCCGCCCCAGGAACTCGGCCAGGAGGCCGTAGTCGAGCAGCTCTTTCTCCGTCACCCGGCGGCTCTTGGGCGCCGCGGGCCCGCCGGCCGCGCCGAAGCCCACCGGCTTGGCGGCGGCGTCGGCCAGCCGCAGGTCGGAGAAGGTCCCGGCGGCGATGAACAGGATGTCCTGGGTGTCGAGCACCACGAAGTCGTGCTTGTTCCAGTGCTGGGTCACGTTGAGCGGCGCGAAGATCTCCCGCCCCTCCAGCACCTTGAGCAGCGCCTGCTGCACCCCCTCGCCGCCGATGTCGCGCGTCCCGGCGCCGGTGCGCGCCCCCTGCGTGCGGCGGGCGATCTTGTCGATCTCGTCGATGAAGACGATCCCCCGCTGGGCCAGCTCGACGTCCTGGTCGGCGTGGTGGAGGAGCTCGCCCACCATCACCTCCACGTCCTTGCCGTAGTAGCCGGCCTCCGTGTACTCGGTGGCGTCGGCGACGGTGAAGGGGACCTCCAGGCACTGGGCCAGCGTGCGCGCGATGTGCGTCTTGCCCGAGCCGGTCGGCCCCAGGAGCAGCACGTTCGACTTCTTGATCAGGCGCTTGCCGCCCGGGGTGGGCTGCGCGCACCGCTTCAGGTGGTTGTAGGCGGCGATGGCCACCGTCCGCTTGGCGCGCTCCTGGCCGACCACGTAGCGATCGAGGTAGGCGAAGATCTGCCGCGGCGTCAGGAGGCGCTTCGGCTCGGGGCGCGGGTTGGTCTTCATGGAAGCGGCCCCGCAGTATCCCACCGGTCGCCGAAGGCCGCTAGGACACGCCGTATTTTATGGCGCCGCCGACGGAAACTGCGCTAGAAACCGGCCCCATGAGCTTCACGACCAAGGCCGTCATCGAAAGCGTTCTCGCCCGCGAAATCCTCGACTCGCGCGGCAATCCGACCATCGAGGTCGACGTCATGCTGGACTCCGGCGCGGTGGGCACCGCGGCGGTCCCCTCGGGCGCGTCGACCGGCGAGCACGAGGCTCTCGAGCTGCGCGACGGCGACAAGAAGCGCTACCTGGGCAAGGGCGTCCTCAAGGCGGTGGAGAACGTCAACAAGCAGATCAGCCAGGCGGTGATCGGCCACGACGCCTTCGACCAGGCCGGCCTCGATCACGCGATGCTGGCGCTCGACGGCACCCCCAACAAGGGGAAGCTGGGGGCCAACGCGATCCTGGGCGTCTCGATGGCGGCGGCCCGCGCCGCGGCCGCCGAGCTGGACCTGCCGCTCTACAAGTACCTGGGGGGCCCGGGCGCCCGCGTGCTGCCGGTGCCGCTGATGAACATCATCAACGGCGGCGCCCACGCCGACAACTCGCTCGACTTCCAGGAGTTCATGATCGTCCCCAAGGGGCTGCCGCGCTTCTCCGAGGCGCTGCGCGCCGGCGCCGAGGTGTTCCACACCCTCAAGAAGATCCTGCACGACAAGGGGGCCTCGACCGGCGTCGGTGACGAGGGCGGGTTCGCCCCCGACCTGCCGGGCGCCGAGGCGGCGCTGAGCACCGTCGTGGAGGCGATCGAGAAGGCCGGCTACAAGCCGGGCAAGGACGTGGCGCTGGCCATGGACGTCGCCTCCAGCGAGCTGTGGGACAAGACCAGCAAGACCTACAAGCTGGAGGGCGAGAAGAAAGAGCTCGACGGCAAGGGGATGGTCGACTTCTACAAGAAGCTCTGCGAGCAGTTCCCGATCGTGTCGATCGAGGACGGCATGGCCGAGAACGACTGGGACGGCTGGGTGGCGCTCACCCAGGCGC
>DASZVW010000445.1:0-3003 GCA_035546895.1 Polyangia bacterium | reverse complement strand
TGGATCTGTCGTTGTTTGGACGTCCATGTCGGAACTTGTATGCGCCAGTAAGACGTAAGTTTTATTACGTTTTGCTATAGATTTCCCCATGGCTGACGTATGATGCCCAACGACGTTGAAGCCGCGGAACTCGCAAGGAGGAGGCTCATGCGCACCAACTCTTCTCGTTCCCTGCTCTTCTTGACGGTCGGGATGGCGGCGGCCGCCGGGTGCATGAACCCGACGACGCCGACGGAGACGGCCTCCGAGCCGCTGGTGGTCAACCGCTCGGTCCCGACCGGGCCGACGCTGGGCTTCTACTTCCTGCCGCCGATCGCCTGGACCGTCCCGCCGCACTTCGGCGACGTGTTCGATCCCGATCTCGATCCCACCGTGCGCATCGACCAGGTCGACCCCGCGAGCGGCGCCACGATCGCCAACGTCGCCACGCTGACCGGCGACGACCACACGGTGCGCGTGCAGCCCTGGCGCGAGTTCTACATCGCCCGCTACAACACCAAGGGGCTCGCCGCGGCGAACTACCGCGTGCGCGTCCTGGTGAACGACCAGGAGCTGGGGGCCGCCGACCTGGCGGTGGTGAAGAAGCTCGCCGATCTGAAGAACGTCGACCTCAAGCGCTACACGCCGGTGGTCGCGGGCCAGATCCTCCCCATCAAGTTCCGGATCGAGCACAAGGCCGCCGACCAGGACGGCGACGGCGTCCCCGACGGGATCGACAACTGCCCGACGGTCTACAACCCGCCGGTCCCGGTGGTGATCTTCCCCAAGCCGAACGGCCCCACCCCGCCCCACTGCGACTACGACGTGAGCGCCTGCGACCCGCAGGAGTTCGACTGCCACCCCTACGTCAAGCTGGTGCAGCCGGACGTCTGCTCCTGCCCCGGCAACGGCGCCAGCTGCAAGGCGCCCGACGCCTGCCACACGGCCGGGATGTGCGATCCGAACACCGGCGCCTGCGGGATGATGGCGCTCCCCGACGGCACCTCCTGCTCCGACGGCAACGCCTGCAACGGCGAGGAGACCTGCCAGGCGGGCGTCTGCACGCCCGGCCCGGCGCCGGCCTGCGACAGCAGCTCCCCCTGCATGGCCGGCGCCTGCGATCCGGTCAACGGCTGCACCACCAGCCCCGCGCCCGACGGGACGGCCTGCTCGCTGGCCAACGCGGCGGGGGTCTGCGCCGGCGGCGTCTGCGGCGCGCCCACCTGCGCGCCCAGCTTCGCCGACTGCGACGGCAACGCCGCCAACGGCTGCGAGGCGGCGCTCGGCAGCGACGCCGACAACTGCGGCGCCTGCGGCAACGCCTGCGGGATGACCTGCGACTCGGCGGCGGTCTTCACCGAGACCTGGGAGTCCGGCTCGACGGCCGCCTGGCGCGCCGCCGACGGCAACCCGATCGTGCTGGCCAGCGAGACGACCGCCTGCGATCTCTTCCAGCGGGAGACGATCCCCTTCAGCGGCGGCCGCGTCTTCACGGTGAACAGTGTCCCGGTCAGCGCCGGCGGCAACTACTGCCTGAGCGCCTGGATCCGGGGGACGCCGGACTCGGTCCCCTTCCTCGGGATCCAGCTCGCCGACGGGAGCGGGAACCTGGGGACCGAGCACTGGCTGATCGGCCTCTCCGGCTACACCACCAACTACGGGACCGACGACACCGTCACCCCGGTCACCGAGGACGGGAACTGGGCCTGGTACTCGAAGTCGTTCATCATGGACGCCGGCGCCAGCGCGGTGGTCGTCAAGGACGAGACCTTCACCGGGGGTGCGGCGGACTTCGACATGATCCAGCTCTTCGCCGGCCAGTGCCCGGCCCCGCCGACCGCCCTCTGCGCGGCGCCCGCGTCGAGCTGCCAGCCGGCCACCTGCTCGGCCGGCGCCTGCTCGTCGGGGAAGCTCAACCCCTGAAGCCGCGCGCCGCTCAGCGCCGGGCGACCGCCGTCGCCACCTCGCCGCGGCGGAAGCAGCCGATGGTGTGGTCGTTGACCAGGCCGCTCGCCTGCATGAAGGCGTAGACGATCGTCGAGCCGACGAAGTTGAACCCGCGCCCGCGCAGCTCCTTCGACAGCGCGTCCGAGAGCGGCGTGCGCGCCGGGATGTCGCCCCGCCCGCGCACGCGGCCCCGGATCGGCCGGCCGCCGACGAACCGCCAGATGAAGGCGTCGAACGACCCGTGCTCGGCCTGCAGCGCCAGGAACGCGCGCGCGTTGCCGATCGCCGACCGGATCTTGAGCCGGTTGCGGACGATCCCCGCGTCGTTCATCAGCCGCGCCACGTCGCGCTCGCCGAAGCGGGCGACCTTGGCGGGATCGAAGCCCGCGAAGGCCTTCCGGTACCCCTCGCGCTTGCGCAGGATGGTCGACCAGGAGAGGCCCGCCTGCGCGCCGTCGAGCAGCAGCTTCTCGTACCAGTGGCGGTCGTCGTGGATGGGGACGCCCCACTCCTCGTCGTGGTAGGCGATCATCAGCGGGTCCTCGCCGACCCAGAAACAGCGCTTCGGCGGACGCGACGGCATCGGGCGCAGCATACCGTCGCCGGTCCGCGAACGGGAGCGGCTACAGCCCCGGCGCCGGCGGCGCCGGCCTCCGGGCCTCGTCGGGGACGGTCCCCTGCACCAGCGCCCGCTCGACCGGGCGCATCGCGATCAGGATGATCAGCGTCCCGCCCGTCCCGACGGCGACGTGGCGCCAGGAGCCGACGGCCGCCACCATCCCGATCGCCGCCGTCACCCACAGCGAGGCGGCGGAGGTCAACCCCTTCACCCGCTCGTGCCCCTGGCGCCCCCAGTGGATGATCTCGCCCGCGCACAGGAACCCGATGCCGGCCGCCACCCCCGCACGGCGCGGCTCACCTCGGCCAGCCCGCCGCCGGGCGGGATGGAGACGATCAGCCCGGCGCCGAGCGCGACCAATATGTGCGTCCGCAGGCCGGCCGGCTGGCCGCCGCGCTGGCGATCCCAGCCGATGAGGCCCGCGGCCGTCACGCCCACGCACATCCGGAGGACGGTCC
>DASZVW010000444.1:0-1919 GCA_035546895.1 Polyangia bacterium | reverse complement strand
GCCCAGCGCCCGCGGCCGCGGCAGCGCGCGCGCCAGCCGCCGCAGCAGGGGGAGCGCCGCCAGCGCGGCCACCGCGCCGGGGACCGCGCCGATCACCACCAGGCCGGCGGCGGCGATGGTCGCCAGCTTCTGGCTGGCCATCTTGCCGATCAGGACCCGCTGGCCGGCGGCGGCCACCACGGCGATCACCAGCGCGGCCAGCAGCGCGGCCAGCACGCCGGCCGCCGCCGCCCGGTCGCGCTGCGGATCGGCGCGCAGCACCCGCCAGGCGGGCGGCCGAGCTTCCTCGACGGCGTCGACGGCGAGCTGGGCCAGGAGGGCGGCGACGAGCGCCGCCGCGCCGTAGAGCCCGAGCACGAGCGCGAAGGCGCCGCCGCCGGTCAGGATGAGGTCGAGGAGGCCGGCGCCGCACACCCCAGCCAGGACCGAGGCTCCGACCGGGCGCCGCAGGCTGGGAAGTTTCATCGGCGTCTTAGGCAGCTAACACGCGCGCGCGCCCGTTACAACTTCGGCGCGGAATTGTTTGGGCGCCGGAAAGCCCGTCCTTGACGGGCGCGCGGGAATCGGGATATTGCCTGCGGATGGGACGACGGGACAATCGGCGCTCGATGAAGATGCGCCGCCGCACGCGGCAGCGAAAACTGAAGGCACGCCTGGCGAAGAAGAAGACGGCCGGCAAGGAGAAGGCCGCCGCCAGCGCGAAGCCGGCCAAGAAGAAGGCCGCCGCGCCGAAGAAATAGCCAGGGAAACCCAAAATAGAGGGCGGGCCCGCGCGCCCGCACACCTGTGCAAGCCGCCGCGCCCACCGCGCTGATGCGCCAGTATCTCGACGTCAAGTCGAGGTACCCGGACGCCATCGTGCTGTTCCGGCTGGGCGACTTCTACGAGATGTTCTACGACGACGCCGTCTACGCGGCGCGCGTCCTCGATCTGACGCTCACCACCCGCGACAAGGGGAAGGAAGATCCCGTCCCCATGTGCGGGGTGCCGCACCACGCGGTGCGCGCCTACCTGGGCAAGCTGACCGAGCTCGGCCACCGGGTCGCGCTCTGCGAGCAGCTCGAGGACCCCAAGGTCGCGCGGGGGATCGTCAAGCGCGACGTGGTCCGGGTGATCACCCCGGGGGTGATGCTCGACGAGGAGGCGCTCGACCCGCGCGCCCCCAGCCACGTGGCGGCGGCGGTCGGCGACGCGCGCGGCGGCTACGGGTTCGCCTTCCTCGACGTCACCACCGGCGACTTCCAGGCCACCGAGGCGCCCAGCGCCGAGGTCCTGGTCGAGGAGATCGGCCGGGTGGCGCCGCGCGAGTTGGTGCTCGGGCGCGGCGACGCCGACCGGGCGCTGGCGGAGCTCGTGAAGGGGGCCTTCCCGCGACTGCCGCGGGCGGCGGTCGACGACGGCGATCCGGCCGCCGAGCTGCCGCGCGCCTTCGGGGCCGGCTTCGACGCCGGCCTCCTCGAGCGGGCTCCGCGCGCGGCCGCGGCCGCCGCCGCCGTGCTCCGCTACGCGCGCGCCACCCAGCCGGGCGCCGAGCTGCCGCTCCCCGGCCTCGAGGTCTACGCCCGCGCCGACTCGCTGATCATCGACGAGCAGGCGCGCGCCCACCTGGAGCTGGTCGAGTCGCTGCAGGAGCGGCGGCGGGCGGGGTCGCTCATCGATCTCCTCGACGAGACGCGCACCGCGATGGGGGGGCGGCTCCTTCGCCGCTGGCTGCTCTTCCCCTCGGTCGACCTGGGCGTCATCCGCCGCCGTCACGACGCCGTCGAGCGGCTGGTGGGCGCCCACGCGGCCCGCGATCGGGCGCGCAAGCTGCTGGGCGGGATCGCCGATCTCGAGCGGCTGGTGGGGCGCGCCCGGCTCGGCGTGGCGACGCCGCGCGATCTGGCGGTGCTGGGGCGCTCGCTGGCCGCGCTGCCGGA
>DASZVW010000443.1:0-6458 GCA_035546895.1 Polyangia bacterium | reverse complement strand
TGGTCCGGCTGGTGCCGCCGCTGGTGGTCAGCAAGGCGGAGATCGACGAGGCGGTCGAGATCCTGGACGCCGTGCTCGAAGAAACCAGATGAGCGAGATGAAAGACGCGATGACATCGATCGACCGACCGAAGCGGTTCCTGGCCTTCGACGACCTTGCCCCCGGCGGGATCGAGGCGCTCATCAAGCGCGCCGAGGAGCTGCGCGCGCTGCGGGCGACGCGCACGCCGCACCCGACGCGCGCCGGCCGCGTGCTGGGGATGGTGTTCGAGAAGGCCTCGACCCGCACGCGGGCCAGCTTCGAGATCGCCATGTACGACCTCGGCGGCCACGCGCTCTACCTGGGGATGCAGGGGTCGCAGCTCGAGCGGGGCGAGCCGCTCAAGGACACCGCGCGCGTCCTCTCCGGCTACTGCCACGGGATCATGGTCCGCACCTTCGGCCACGACCGCGCCGAGGAGATGTCGCGCTTCGCGACCGTCCCGGTCATCAACGGCCTGACCGATCTGATGCACCCCTGCCAGGTGCTGGCCGATCTGCAGACCGTCGTCCAGCGGTTCGGCGGCAGCAACGACCCCGGGCGGACCTTGCGCTCGGTCAGCTACGCCTGGATCGGCGACGGCAACAACATGGCCAACTCCTGGATCGAGGCAGCCGGCATCCTGGGGCTCGATCTGGCGCTGGCCTGTCCGGCCGGGCACGACCCCGATCCGGGCGTGCTGGCCAAGGCGCGCGCCGGCAAGCGGGGGCGGATCACCGTGGTGCGCGATCCCGCCGAGGCGGCCGCCGGCCGCCAGGTGGTCTCCACCGATGTCTTCGCCTCCATGGGGCAGGAGGCCGAGGCGGAGGCGCGGCGGGCGGCCTTCGCGGGCTACGGGATCGACGCCGCGCTGATGCGCGGCGCCCACCCCGACGCCATCGTCCTCCACTGCCTCCCCGCCCACCGCGGCGAGGAGATCACCGACGAGGTGATCGAGGGTCCGGCCAGCGCCGTCTGGCAGCAGGCCGAGAACCGCCTGCACGCGCAGAAGGCGCTGATCGAGCTGATCATCCCGTAGCGCCGGTGCGCCCCGGCTCTACTGCTTCTGGTACGAGCCGGCGGTCTCGGTGACGGTGCAGGTGCCCGACACGCCCGTGCTGTTGTTCGTGAGCAGGACGGTGCTCGAGAGGTTCTCGGTGGCCGTCTTGCCGTCGGCGCTGAGCGCGAAGGTATAGGCGGTCACGGACACCGTCTCGTTCACCGGCTCGCCATAGGCGTCGGTGGTGGCCAGCGTGCAGGTCTGGGTACCGAGCTCCGAGGCGGTGTCTCCGTCCACGTCCGCGTGGATGATGCACTCGGTCTGGGGCAGCGTCTGGATCAGGTCCGACGACGTCCCGAGCGACCAGGTGAGCGTCTGCGAGAGGGCCGAGGTGCTCGACTGTCCGTCGCAGGTGGTGACGAGGGTGCCGGCGGTCGAGCTCCAGGTCCCGGCGAAGCGCGCGAGGTCTTTGCCGTCGGAACCGCCGCCGCAGGCGGCGCCGGTGAGCAGGGAGGCGACGAGGAGGGCTTTGAGGGCGTGGCGCATGATGTGGTCTCCGGTTCGGGTGGTGGTCGTGATGCGAACGCGCTCGTATCGAGCCGGGCCCCGTTCGGGTTGCGCGGGATCGGCGCGCCGCGCGCTCAAGAGGCCGCCGCGGGCTGCCGAAATAGAAGTGGTAATGAAACCGCGCGAGGGCCTCACTCCCGACCTCGCCCGGGCCACGCCGCCCGCGCGCCGCGTCGGTCGCCCCCGCACCGAGGAGCTGGACCCCGGGGCCCTGCCCGGGCAGGCCGAGGACGTGAGCCTCGAGGGGCTCGACGCCGGCGACACGGGCGGCCGGCCGGAGGCGATCGGCCTGCCCCTGGACACGGCGCAGGTCGACATCGCGCGCGATCGGCGGGTGACGCTGACGTCGCCGATCCCGGCGCAGCTCGCCGAGGACATGCTGTTCGGGCAGGACGAGGATCGGCCCACGCTCCCGGGGACGGTGTCGATGGCCATCCGCGCGGCGCGCGATCCCGCGGCGCCGGCCCAGGACGCCCGGCCGCTCGCCGACGAGGAGGACGACGACCACACGCGGCGGGTGGGCGACTCGGACCGGCAGCGCCTCGCGCCGGGATCGGGGCGGCTGCCGTCGGCGGAGCTGGAGATCGCCCCCTGGCGCCAGCGCGCGGCGGCGCTCATCGACGAGGCGCGCGCCGCCCTCGACGAGGGGGACCTGACGGCGGCGGTCACCGCGGCCGAGCGGGCGTTGCGGGAGGCGGACGAGGCGCCGCCCCCCGGCATCGTGGAGGTGATCGAGCCGGCGCGCCCGCTCCTGGCGCGGGTCTTCGGCGCCTACGTGGGGCCGCTGGGTGGCGTCCCCGTGCTGGCGCCCCGCGCGGTGGAGATCGCCCGCGCCCGCCTCGGCGAGAGCGAGCAGGCGCTCATCGCCCGCATCGACGGGACGCGCACGCTGGAGGAGCTGTTCGACGGCTCGGGCCTCGGCTCGACGGACGCGCTCCGGTTGGCCGCCCGCCTGCTCCGGGCCGGCGCGGTGCGGATCATTTGACCGCCAAGCTCGACCGTAACAACTTCGTCACCGAGGCCCCCCATTCCATGGTTCTAGGATCTCCGCAGGTTAAAGCGCGTCACATCCCCAGCCGATGACCAAGACAATGCAGGGCAGAGTGACCGTGGCCCCGGCGAACGGCCACGGGCCCCCCGCGGGTGGGTCGGAGGCAGCCGCCGAGATCCTGGTGGTCGACGACGAGCCGGTGACCGCCCGGGGTTACGCCCGCGCGCTCTCCGCCGGCGGCTACAAGGTCACCGTGGCGCACGACGGGCGCGAGGCGGTGGCGCTGCTCCAGGGGCGCCGGTTCGACGCCGTCGTCAGCGACATCGCGATGCCCGACATGGACGGCCTCGGCCTCCTGCGCGTCATCCGCCAGACCGACCTCGACGTGCCGATGATCTTCATGACCGGCAGCCCGGCGCTGGAGAGCGCGATGGCCGCCATCGAGTACGGCGCCTTCCGCTACCTGGTCAAGCCGGTCGCGCCCGACGCCATGCTCGACGCGGTGGCGCGGGCGGTGGTGGTCCACAAGCTGGCGCGCATCCGGCGCGAGGCGGCGGCGGTGCAGGAGCTGGAGGGGCGCCCGATCGGCGACCGCGCCGGCCTGGAGGCGCGCTACGCCTCGGCGGTCGAGAAGCTGTGGGTGGCGGCGCAGCCGATCGTCTCCTGGTCGGGGCGGCGGATCGTCGCCTACGAGACGCTGCTGCGCACCGACGAGCCGACGCTGCGGAGCCCGCTCGACTTCTTCGACGCCGCCGAGCGGCTGGGGCGCGCGGCGGAGCTGGGGCGCACCATCCGCCGGCACGTGGCGCGCGGCTTGCGCGAGACGCCGCCCCCGGCGCACCTGTTCGTCAACCTGCACCCCGCCGATCTCGAGGACGAGGAGCTCTACGCCGACGACGGCGCGCTCACCCCCTACGCGTCGCAGGTGGTCCTGGAGATCACCGAGCGGGCCGCGCTCGACCGCATCCACGAGCTGCAGAGCCGGGTGGCCCGCCTGCGCGCGCTCGGTTACCGGATCGCCATCGACGACCTCGGCGCCGGGTACGCCGGCCTCACCAGCTTCGCGCAGCTCGAGCCGGAGGTGGTCAAGGTCGACATGTCGCTGGTGCGCGGGATCGACAGCTCGGCGGTGAAGCAGAAGCTGGTGCGGTCGATCATCGCCCTCTGCACCGAGCTCGGCATCCAGCTGGTCGCCGAGGGGATCGAGACGCCGGCCGAGCGCGACGCGCTGGTCGCCCTCGGCGGCGACCTCTGCCAGGGCTACCTGTTCGCCCGCCCCGGCCGCGGCTACCCCGAGCCCGACCTGACCTGACCGGGCGCCCCGAGCTCGGCCAGCAGCGCCTCGACCTGCGCCTCTGTGGCGGCCAGCGCGCCGTCGTTGTCGATGACGTGGGTGGCGACCTTCAGCCGCGCCTCGGTGGAGAGCTGCGCTTGCAGGCGCGCCTCGACCTGCGCGCGCGAGAGCCCCCCGCGCGCCGTGGCCCGCGCGATCTGCGTCTGCCGCGAGGCCACCACCACGATGAGGCCGTCGAAGTCGCGCCAGCGGCCGCTCTCCACCAGCAGCGTCGCCTCGTAGAGCGCCAGCCGCGCGCCGCCCTCGGCCAGCGCGTCGAGGCGCGCCTCGGCGGCCTCCTGGATGCGCGGGTGGGTGAACCCCTCCAGCTTCCGGCGGGCCGCGGGGTCGGCGAAGACGATCTCGCCGAGGCGCGCGCGGTCGACGGCCCCGCCGGGCCCGATCGCCTCCGGCCAGGCCGCCGCCACCTCGGCGTGGGCGGCCCCGCCGGGGGCCACCACCTCGCGGGCCAGCGCGTCGGCGTCGACGACCGGGACGCCGCGGGCGGCGCAGAGGCGCGCCACCGTCGACTTCCCGGCCCCGATGCCGCCGGTCAGCCCGAGCACCCGCAGTTGGCCGCGCGCGCGCGTCACGGCCCCCGATGCTACCCTAGGACGCCGTGGGGCTGACGACGATTCCGGACGTGACCGAGGCGGCCTTCGTCGCCGAGGCGCGCGACCTCGGCAGCCTGCCGGCCGACGGGGCGCCGGAGATCGCCATCGCCGGGCGCTCCAACGTCGGCAAGTCGACGCTGCTCAACCGGCTGGCCGGGCGGCGGGGGCTGGCGCGGACCTCCAAGACGCCCGGGCGGACGCGCGGGCTGGTGATGTTCGCCCTGCGGCTCGGCCGCGGCGCGCCCGTCGGCGAGCTGCGGCTCATCGACCTGCCGGGCTACGGCTACGCGCAGGTCTCGCGCAGCGAGCGCAACGCCTGGCAGCCGCTCATCGAGGGGTACACCCGGCGGCGGCGGTCGCTGGCGCTGTTCGTCATCCTGGTCGACGCCCGGCGCGGGATCGAGGACGAGGAGCGGCAGCTCTACGAATGGCTGGGGACGGAGAACGTCCCCGCCCAGATCGTCTTCACCAAGGTCGACAAGCTGTCGGCGACCGAGCGCGGGCTGCTCAAGCAGCAGAGCCGGAAGGTGTTCGGCCGCCGCGGCCCCATCCTGGTCTCCAGCGACACCGGCGAGGGGCTCGCCGACCTGTGGGGCGCCATCTGGGAGGCGGCGGGGGCGCGCGGCGACGGGCAGCCGGCGGGGGCGGAAGGGGCCTGATGGCGGTCAGCAAGGCGCCCCAGGCGTTCGCCATCGAGCCGATGCGGCCGTCCGACCTCGACCCGGTGATGGAGATCGAGCGCGTCTCGTTCCGCGCCCCCTGGTCGTCGCAGGTCTTCTCCGAGGAGATGGCCCGCGACTGGGCGCACGTCGACGTCGTGCGCGACGCGGCCCAGGGGTTCCCGGTGGCGTTCGGCAACTACTGGCTGGTGGCCGACGAGATCCACCTGCTCAACCTGGCGACGCACCCCCTGGCCCGGCGGCAGGGGCACGCCTCGCGCCTGCTCGCCCACATCATCGAGTTCGGGCGCCGCCACGCCTGCCGCATCATGACGCTGGAGGTCCGCCGCTCGAACGCGGCGGCGCTGCGGCTCTACCGGCGGTTCGCCTTCAGGCCGGTGGGCGTGCGGCCGAACTACTACGCCGAAGACCAGGAGGACGCCATCGTCATGCTGCTGGATCTGACCTGATGACGGCCGCGCTGTTTCCGCTGCTCCTGCTGGCGCTCCGGGCGGCCCCGGCGAGCCCGCCGCGCCCGATCAGCCACGTCGACACCCGCGAGCCGGCGGTGGCCATCACCTTCGACGCCTGCGCGACGCGAAAAGGGCAGTACGGGTTCGACCAGGCGGTGTTCGAGATCCTCGAGCGCGAGCGGGTGCCGGCCACCATCTTCGTCTCCGGGCGCTGGGTCGACACCCACGCCGAGGCGATGACCGAGCTGACCGGCGACCCGCTGATCGAGTTCGGCGATCACTCCTACGACCACCCGCACATGACCAAGCTGACGGCGGCGCGGATGGGCGAGGAGATCGACCAGACCGAGGCGGCGCTCGCGCGCTACGGGCGCCACGCGGTCGCCTTCCGGCCGCCGTTCGGCGACTGGAACCGCCGGGTCATCGACGTGGTCCGCGAGCGGAAGCTGCCGACGGTGACCTGGGACGTCGTCTCCGGCGATCCGAGCGCCAAGGTGACGACCGAAGGGATGATCCGCACCGTGCTCGGGCAGGCGCGGCCGGGGTCGATCATCATCTTCCACATCAACGGGCGCGGCTGGAAGACGCACGAGGCGCTCCCCGCCATCCTCGAGGGGCTGCGCGCGCGGGGGCTGCGCTTCGTGTCGCTCTCCGCGCTCATGCGCGCGGGGGCCGGCGCGGAGGCCGCTCCCGTCGAGACGCCGCCCGCTCCGGCCGCGGCGCCGGCGGGCGCGGCGGCGCCGTAGCGGCGATGGGCGGCCGCGGCGAAGCGCGCATCTCGCGGCCCGCGCCGGCGCTGGCCC
>DASZVW010000442.1:0-3136 GCA_035546895.1 Polyangia bacterium | reverse complement strand
CGCTGGCGCACAACTCCCGCCCGACGGGATCGGCGGTCGGCGACGTGAGCAGCGACGACGAAGCCGACGTGTCGGATCTCGACGCCGGGGCGCTGCGCCGGCTGCTCGATCGCCTGAGCCCGCGAGGGCCGGCCGAGCTCGCATCGTCGACCGGCGGCGCCGGTGACGCCGCCGATCTGCTGGGCGAGGACGAAGGCCGGATGAACGACGAGCTGGCGGATCTCGACGGCGCCGAGCTGCGGCGGGTGGCGAGCTCGCTGGAAGCGGGGGTCTGGTGAAGCGGGCGGCCGTCGGCCTCACCCTCGCCGCCCTGTTGCTCGGCGGATCGGCCACGCGCGCGCAGCCGCGCCCGGCGCCGCCCCCACCGGCGCCCGCCGCCGACCACCGCACGCCCGACCAGCTCCGCAAGGAGGTGCTGGAGCGGATGCGCGCGTTGCGGGCCTGGAAGATCGTCGAGGCGCTCAAGCTCGACGAGGCGACGTCGGCCCGGCTGTTCCCGATCCTGTCGCGCTACGACGAGCGCGAGATGGCGATCGCCGCCGAGCGGCACGAGATCATGCGGGACCTCCGGGCGGCCACCGAGGCGCCGCGACCCGACGACGCGCACCTGACCGCCACGCTCAACAAGCTGCTGGCCAATCGCGCCAAGGAGCGCGCGCTGCACGACGACCGGGTGCGGGACATCCGCAAGGTGCTGACCCCCGTCCAGCAGGCGAAGCTGGTCCTGCTCCTGCCGCGGCTCGAGCGGGACTTCGCCGGTTGGATCCGGGAGGCCTCCGGCCGCGGCGGCTCCGGCCCCCCGGACGAGCCGTAGTCGGGACGGATCTAGAACGTGTAGCCGACGCCGCCGCCCAGGAAGAAGGCGTCGTAGAAGCCGCCCTCGATCCGGGCCTCCCAGCCACGCAGCGTGGGGACGCGGAAGTCGACGCCCAGGACGGCGTTGACGATCGGCACCGCGGCCGGCACGTCCGTGAGCTCAGCGGTCGTGCTGTTCGGTCCGGGCGTACACAGGCTCGGGTTGCCGACGTTTTGAGCCGTGCAACCGCTGAGGTTCTTCGTGCGCTCGATGCTGCCCCCCAGGATGCCGACGCCGATCCCCGCGCCGTAGTGCATGCCGAACCAGTTGGTGAAGAAGGCGTGCCAGATGAACGAGGCGTCGAACCCGTAGAGGGCGAAGTTGTGGAACTGGAGAAAGCTGGCGTCGGTGGTGGGATCGTTGTTGCTCCCCAGCCAGTTCCCGGACGGCGGTGACATGTTCTGATAGTTGAAGGCGAGGGCGATCTCGAAGTTCCCCTTGCGGCGGAAGAGCTGGACGCCGGTCCCCCACGAGGAGAGCGGGACGTTGTTCTTGGTGAAGGCGTTGAGCAGCCAGGAGGGGACCGAGACCCAGACGAGGCGCGCGGCGACGCCGTAGGAGAGGTCGGCCGGCCGCTGCAGCGGGATCTCCTCGCCGAGGTCGACGGGCGGCGCCTTCGGCGCGCCTGGCGCGGCCGCCGACTCGTCCGGGACGGGCGCCGCCGGCACCGGCGGTGGTGTTGCCGGCGCGGGCGCGGGCGCGGCGGGGACCTGGGCGTCGGCCGGGCGGGCGAACGCCACGATGAGGCCGATCAACATAAGTGGGGCGCGAAGGCGGCGGGCCATGCAATCATCTCCTCGGGGCAATGGCGGGCGCGATTATACACATCGGCTGTCTGCTCGCGGCGTTGGTGGCGGCCGACGGCGGCGCGCCGTCGAAGGATCGCGCGCGGCCGCCGGGTCGGGCCGACGTCGAGGCGGCGCTGGCCAAGGGGGGGAGCCCCGCGGAGCTGCAGCACTGGGCCGCCACGGCCGACGGGGTCCTGATGGCGCTGGCGGCCGATCGGGCGGCCAGCGAGACGGTGCGCGGGCGGGCCCTGGCGGCGCTGGCGTACGCCGGCAACGGGCGCGTGCACGCCTTCCTGGAGAACTTCGTCATCGAGAAGGCGCCCTCCACCTCTCCGCTCGATCGCGTGCTGGTCCGGCGGGCGGCGGTGTCACTCGGCTGGCAAGGGGGGGCGCGGGTGGTGGAGATCGTGGCCCCCTTGCTCGACAGCCCGGACGCCGACGTGCGGCTCGACGCCGCGGCGGCGCTGGGGTTGACGCGCGCGCGCGACGCCGAGGCGCCGTTGCGGGCGCGGCTGGCGGTGGAGACCGATCCGGGCGTCAAGCGCCAGCTCGAGTCGGCCATCAAGGCGGTCTCGGCGGCGAGGTGAGCGGCCGGCTCACTCGAGCTCGGCGAGATCGGTCTCCACCAGCAGGTAGAGCGCGCGCAGGAACGTCAGGCGCTCCTCGGGATCGGCGAACTGGTCCAGCCACGCGCGCACCGTCCGCCCGCGATCGAGCATCTCCAGCACGTCCCGCGGCGTCGGCCCGATCTTGAAGGCCTCGGGGGCGACCCGCCCGCGGCCGGTGGCGACCGGGCGCAGCTCGTCGGCGGGCTCGAAGCGGCGCTCGAGCAGGGGCGCCGGGAGGCTCACCACGCCGGCGCCCAGGATCTCGAAGGTGTCGAGGCCGAGCGGGAAGCTCTCCTGCCGGTTGGTGATCCCCCGGTAGAAGGAGAAGGTCCCCTCCGTCCAGGCGAACACGTCGATCACCCGGTCGCGCACCTGCTCGGAGAGCAGGCGGAAGACGTCGAGCGGGCGCAGCATGCCGAGCGCGACCAGCGTGTCGCCCAGCTTGCCGTTGTAGTGGGGCAGCATGCTGAGCGCCAGCTCCAGGTCGGCGGGCTCGAGGATGCCGCGGCGGACCAGGTACTCGCCGAAGCGCTCGGTGGTGTCGCTGGAGTTGACGGAGGCGGGCGCGCCGCCGGCCAGGAAGATCTCCTTTTGGGTGGCGCCCACCTCGAACAGCAGGAGGCCCGTCTCGTCGGCCAGCGCCAGGTCACAGAAGACGCGCATCGGCGTGATGACGCTGACCTCGCCGGCGCTGTCGGGCGGCCGTTTGGGTGCCGCGGAGACGAACCGGCCGACGTCGCTCTGGGTGTGCCCGGGGCGCACGCCGGTGCGGGCGGCCGGATCGGCGGCCTCGCCGGGGCGCGAGACGGGGGTGAACCGGCGGGCCGAGGAGTGGTCGTCCGGTTCCTGCCACGGCTCCTCGGCGGCGGCGGGGCCCGGCCCCG
>DASZVW010000441.1:0-6615 GCA_035546895.1 Polyangia bacterium | reverse complement strand
AGCTGCTGGCCCGGTTCCGCCTGTGGGACGAGAACGGGCGCGCGCTCACCGCCGACGAGATCCCGCGCGTCGACCTGCCGGCCCCCGGCGAGGAGCGGATCCTCCGCTACCGGCCGATCGGCGACGACGGCGGCGATCGCTGGGTGTCGCTCAAGGCCGCGCCGGTGGCCGCCGCGCGCGGGGTGAGCGACCGGGTGGTGCTGGTGATGCGCGACGTGACCGACGAGCGGCGCGATCGCGAGTGGCAGCGCTTCCTGGGGGACGCCAGCACGGCGCTCGCCTCCTCGATGGATCTGCCGGCGGCGCTCGAGGAGCTGGCGGCGCTGGCGGCGCGCACCGTCGCCGACCGCTGCGCCGTCGTCCTGCGCAAGCCGAACGGCGAGCCGCGGCTGGTGGCCTTCGCCGGCGCGGTGGCGGCCGGCGCCGCCGATCCGCAGGCGGCCGAACGCGGGCGGAGCGAGTGCCTGCGGGACGCCCAGGCCGCGATGAGCGGGCCAAAGCCGCTGCTGGAGAACGCGCCCGGGCGCTCGTCGATGGCGGTGCCGCTCGACCTGCGCGGGCAGTCGGTGGGGGCGCTGGTGCTGGCGGCGCTGGGGGACGGGCGCCGCTACGGCGCCGCCGACCTGGGGGCCGCGCAGGAGCTGGCGCGCCGGGCCTCGATCGCCATCGACAACGTGCGGCTGCTCGCCGAGGCGCAGGAGTCGGTGCGCGCGCGCGAGGACCTGCTGGCCATCGTCTCGCACGATCTCCGCAACCCGCTGGGCGTGGTGCTGGCCTCGAGCGCGCTCCTGCTCAAGAGCTCGCTCCCGCCGGACGCGCCCGGCAAGGAGGGGCGCGCCCGCCGCCAGGTCGAGGCGATCGAGCGGGCGGCCAACCGGATGAACCGCCTCATCCGCGACCTGCTCGACTTCGCGGCCATCCAGGCCGGGCGGCTGTCGGTCAGCTCGCACCCGCGCGAGGTGGGCGAGCTCATCACCGAGGTGATGGAGGCGCTGGAGCCGCTGGCGGCCGCCAAGTCGATCAAGCTCTGCGACGTCTCGGGCGCGAACGCCGGGCTGCGCATCTCCTGCGACCACGACCGGGTGATCCAGCTCTTCTCCAACGTGGTCGGCAACGCGGTGAAGTTCACGCCCGACGGAGGGACCGTGACGCTGGGGGCCGAGCCCGACGGCGCGATGGTCCGCTTCTCGGTCAGCGACGACGGTCCCGGGATCTCGACCGAGGAGCTCCCCTACGTCTTCGACCGCTACTATCAGGCCCGGCGCCGCAACCGCGACGGCATCGGGCTCGGGCTCTCGATCGCGCGCGGCATCGTCGAGGCGCACGGCGGCCGGATCTGGGTGGAGAGCCCGACCGCCCCCGCCCGCTCCGACGCCCCCGCCGACGGCGCCGGTCCGTCAGCCAGAGGTGGGACCACGTTCTTTTTCACTCTCCCCGCGCCCCAACAATAACGTACACTTATGCGCCCTTTCGGGTCTGACGGTGAAAGAGGCGATGCCGAATATGTTGGAAGTCGAGGTCAACGGTGCGGGAGCCCCTCGCGCCGCGGCCGATCTGGTTGAGCCAGCACGATCCCAGAACGGGGAGGCCGGCGCGCTCGACGCGCTGGCGCTCGGGAACCTCGGGTTCGCCGAGGACCTCTATTTTCAGTACCTGCGCGATCCGGCCAGCGTCGATCCCGAGTGGCGGCGGACCTTCGCCGCGCTGGAGTCGAGCGCCGGCCGCAACGGCGCCAGCCCGGCCGCGCTGCTCCCGCCGGCGGCGTTCCCCCGCAGCATCTTCGCCGGGCGGGCGGCGCAGAACCCGGCCGTCGACGGTCCGCCCGCCTCGGCGCCGGGCGCCATCCCCAGCCGCATCTCGATGCGCCTGCTGTCGGAGCGCGTGCAGCGCCTGGTCGAGGGGTACCGGGAGATGGGGCACCTGGGCGCCGATCTCGATCCGCTCGGGCTGACGCCGCGCACGAGCCCGGAGATCGCGCTCGAGAACTACGGCCTCACCGAGGAGGACCTCGACCTGGTGTTCAGCAGCGAGAACGTGGCCGGGCCGACGCGCAAGACGCTGCGCGATCTGGTGGCCCAGCTGCGCGAGACCTACTGCCGCAAGATCGGCGTGCAGACCTCGCACCTGCACGACCTCGAGCTGCGGGCCTGGCTGCAGAGCCGGATGGAGAGCACCCGCAACCGGCTGCCGCTCACCCGCGAGGACCGGCTCCGGATCTTCCAGCAGGTGATCGGCGCCGAGGTGTTCGAGCAGTTCCTGCAGAACAAGTTCCTCGGCTCCAAGCGCTTCTCCCTCGAGGGGGCGGAGAGCCTCATCCCGCTGCTCGAGCGGCTGGTCGAGCGGGCGGCCCGCTCCAGCGTCGGCGAGATCGTGATCGGGATGGCCCACCGCGGGCGGCTCAACGTGCTGGCCAACGTGCTCAAGAAGCCGGCCTCGCAGATCTTCGCCGAGTTCCAGGACAAGCTCGACGAGAAGGCCGACCGCAACGACGGCGGCGGCGACGTCAAGTACCACCTCGGCTTCTCCATCGACCGCGTGTTCGGCGAGGGGGCTGACGAGCACCGGGTCCACCTCTCGCTCACCTTCAACCCCAGCCACCTCGAGTGGGTGAACACCGTGGTGCAGGGGCGCGTGCGCGCCAAGCAGGACCGCCTGGGCGACGCCGGCCGCACCCGCGCGCTGCCGATCCTGATCCACGGCGACGCCGCCTTCGCCGGGCAGGGGATCATCGCCGAGTCGCTCAACATGTCCGAGCTCCCCGGCTACCGCGTGGGCGGCACGGTCCACATCATCGTCAACAACCAGGTGGGGTTCACCACCTCGCCCCAGTACGGCAAATCGACCACCTACGCCACCGACGTGGCGCGCATGCTGCAGATCCCGATCTTCCACGTCAACGGCGAGGATCCGGAGGCGGTCTGCCAGGTGGTCGATCTGGCGGTCGACTTCCGGCAGCGGTTCCACCGCGACGCCATCATCGAGCTCTGGTGCTACCGCAAGCTGGGGCACAACGAGGGGGACGAGCCGTCGTACACCCAGCCGGTGATGTACCGGACCATCGCCGCCAAGCCGTCGATCCGGATGGCCTACCTGGCCTACGACGGCGCCAACCCGCCGCCGGGCGGCGGGCCGCCCATCACCGTCGAGGAGACCGACGCCATCGCCGCCGCCAAGCGGAAGGAGCTGGAGGCGGAGCTGGAGGTGGCGACCAAGCTGGAGACGCCGCCGCGCCCCAGCACCTTCGCGGGCGCCTGGGCCAAGGTCAGAGGCGGCGCCGACAACAAGGTCCCCGAGGTGCCGACCGCGGTCAGCGCCGAGGTGATCCAGGAGGTCACGCGCGCGCTCACCACCACGCCGCCCGACTTCCACGTCCACCCCAAGCTGCACAAGCTGATCATCGAGGCGCGCGCGCACATGGGCGCGGGCGAGAAGCCGGCCGACTGGGGGATGGGCGAGGCGCTGGGGTTCGGGACGCTGCTCCTGCAGGGGACGCGGGTGCGCCTGTCGGGGCAGGACTCCTGCCGCGGGACCTTCAGCCACCGCCACGCCGTCATGTACGACTACGAGGACGGCCACCCCTACACGCCGCTCGAGCACCTCTCGGCGAAGCAGGGGGTGTTCGAGGTGCGCGACAGCCCGCTCACCGAGGCGGGCGTGCTCGGCTTCGACTACGGCTACAGCCTCGACATGCCCGACGGCCTCACCATCTGGGAGGCGCAGTTCGGGGACTTCGTGAACGCCGCGCAGGTGATCATCGACCAGTTCATCAGCTCGTCGGAGGCCAAGTGGCACCGGGTGAGCGGCCTGGTGATGCTGCTGCCGCACGGGATGGAGGGGCAGGGGCCCGAGCACTCCAACGCGCGGCTCGACCGCTTCCTCAACCTGTGCGTGAACGACAACATGCAGGTCTGCAACCTGACCACGCCGGCGCAGTACTTCCACGCGCTCCGGCGGCAGGTGCTGCGCCCCTACCGCAAGCCGCTCATCATCATGTCGCCCAAGAGCCTGCTGCGGCACCCGGCGGCCACCTCGCCGCTCAGCGACTTCACCGAGGGGCGCTTCCAGCACATCATCCCCGACCCGACGGTCAAGGACCCGGCGCGCGTCAAGCGGGTGCTGCTCTGCACGGGGAAGATCTACTACGACCTCCTGGCGGCGCGCGAGGCGCACAAGTACGACGACGTGGCCATCGTCCGCATCGAGCAGCTCTTTCCGCTCTACAAAGACGAGCTGCTCGAGACGCTGGCCGCGTTCCCCGAGGGGACGCCGGTGGTCTGGGTGCAGGAGGAGCCGAAGAACATGGGGGCCTGGGCCTACATCAACCGGGAGCTGCCGCCGCTGCTCGCGGGGTCGTTCCCCTGGTCGGCGGTCACGCGGCCGTTGTCGGCCAGCCCGGCCACGGGCTCGGCCAAGCGCCACACTCGCGAGCAGACGCGCCTGGTGGCCGAAGCGTTCGGGAAAGGAGCGAGCTGATGGCGATGGAGCTGCGGGTCCCCGCGCTGGGGGAGTCGATCCGGGAGGCGACGCTCGGCGCCTGGAAGCGCGCCGAGGGGGACCAGATCTCCGTCGACGAGCCGCTGGTCGAGGTGGAGAGCGAGAAGGCGACGGTCGAGGTCCCCTCGCCGGGCGCGGGCGTGCTCCGCAAGATCCTGCGCAAGGCGGGCGACACCGTCGCGGTCGGCGAGGTGATCGCCGAGATCGAGCCGGGGAGCGCCGCCCAGGCCGCGCCGCCGGCCAAGGCGGGGACCAACGGGCGCAAGGGGGACGGCAACGGCCGCCCGGCGGCCGAGCCCCCGGTGCGCGCGGCCCCCTCGGCCCGGCGCGCGCTGGCCGAGAGCGGCCTGGCCGTCGAGGAGGTCAAGGGGAGCGGGCGCGGCGGCCGGATCTCCAAGCAGGACGTCACCCGCGCGCTCGAGGAGCAGGCGCGCGGCCCGGCCCCGGCGCCCGTCGAGGCGCCGCCCGCGGTGCGGCTGCCGTCGACTGACGGCGCGCGCGAGCGCGTGGTGCCGATGTCGCCGCTGCGCAAGACGGTGGCGCGCCGGCTGGTCGAGGCGCAGCACGCCGCCGCCATCCTCACCACCTTCAACGAGGTCGACATGTCGGCCGTGCTGGCGCTGCGCGAGCGGCACCAGGAGCGGTTCGTCAAGCAGCACGGGATGAAGCTCGGCTTCATGTCATTCTTCGTGAAGGCGGCCATCGACGCGCTCAAGGCCTTCCCCGGCGTCAACGCCGAGATCCGCGGGACCGACATCGTTTACAAGGACCACTACGACATCGGCGTCGCCGTCGGCGGCGGCAAGGGGCTGGTGGTGCCGGTGGTGTGCGACGCCGACCGCCTGTCGTTCGCCGAGATCGAGGCCGCCATCGCCGACCTGGCCGCGCGCGCGCGCGAAAACCGGCTGGGGCTCAAGGAGCTGGAGGGGGGGACGTTCACCATCTCCAACGGGGGCGTCTACGGCTCGCTGCTCTCGACGCCCATCCTGAACCCGCCGCAGAGCGGGATCCTCGGCCTGCACGCCATCCAGAAGCGGCCGGTCGCCGTCGGCGACACCGTCGTGGTGCGCCCGATGATGTACGTCGCGCTCTCCTACGACCACCGCCTGGTCGACGGGCGCGAGGCGGTCCAGTTCCTGGTGCGCGTCAAGGAGTGCGTCGAGGACCCGGAGCGGCTGCTGCTCGAGGTGTGAGCCGCGCTCACGGCGACGGCGGCGCGCGGGGCGCGAGCTGGTCCTCCGGCGTGCGGGTGACGGCGTCGCGCGGCAGGTCGGGCGGCGCGCCCCCGGCCCCCCGGAGGATGTCGTTCATCCGCCTGGCCCCGCCGCCCTGGTTCGTCCCCTCGGGGATGGGCGGTGTGGGCGGCGCCAGCGGGTAGTACTGGATCGCGTGCGGCAGCGCGAGCCGGTCGGGCATCGGTGTCCGCGCCGAGTCGAGCGCGCGCGGGGGCGGGAACCCCGGCTTGGGGGCGGGCGCCTCGGCCGCGCTCGCCGCCGCGCCGTTCGGACGCACCAGCAGCGGCGGCGCGGCGTCCGGGCGATCGGGCTTCTGGTCGGCCGTCGCCTTCCGGTCGCCGGCTGCCTCGCCGGTCTGCTCGGTGGTGGCCTTCGGATGGGCGGCCGAGGTCTGGGCATGGACGTCGGTCGCGAATTCCAGCCCCAGCGCCAGGCTCAACGCCATCGCGACGCGCGTCCCCATGCCCTCAAGCTGGCGCCGCGATCGGCAGGCTCAAGCGCGAGCGTACGAAGATCCCTGACGACGTCAGGCCAGCGAGGCGCGCGAGCGGGGGCGGGCGGTGACGCGGCGGACCCGGCCGCGCGCCAGCGCCGGCCGCGCCTCGTCCGTCCGCCGGGCGTCGCGGAGGCGGCTCTTCTGGCGCCGCTTGGCCGCGTACATCGCCCGGTCGGCGTGCGCCAGCAGCGCGTCCGGCGAGTCGCCGCACTCCGGCCAGCTGGCGGTCCCCAGGCTGAGCGAGATCTCGGCGCCCAGCCCCTGGACCGGGGGCGCGGCCCGCAGGCGCTCGACCAGCGCGCCGCAGTCGGCGGCCGAGAGATCCGGCAGCAGGACCGCGAACTCGTCGCCGCCGGTCCGGCAGGCGACGTCGTGGTTGCGCAGGTGGGC
>DASZVW010000440.1:0-3062 GCA_035546895.1 Polyangia bacterium | reverse complement strand
AGGTCGTCGCTGGTGGCGTGGAGGCGGCAGCGCGAGAACGCCGCCGAGGCGAGCTCGGTGGTCAGGCTGGCCAGCGCGTGCTCGTGCGTGGCCGGCTTGGACGGCGCGCTCCCCACCTCGCAGGCCACCGCGACGAGCAGCGTGACCGCCTCACGCGGGCCGAGCTCGAGCCGGTAGCGGGCCTGCCGCCCGCTCAGCGCCTGGGGGGGCGGATCGAACGAGATCCGCGTCCGCCGCGTCACCTGGTCGAGCCCCTGGTAGCCGAAGATCAGCGTGGCGCCGTCGACGGCGTCCTCGAACCGCCGCCCGCGCCGGGCCCGCTTGGTCCCGCGCACCTCGAAGATGTCGGCGAAGTCGGCGTCGAGATCGAGCCGTAGGTCGACGGCGATCCGCTCGCGGCTGAAGCTCCCCACGCGCAACCGCTCGTAGCAGACGCCGTTCCAGAGGAAGGTGCTGCGGAAGACGTGCAGCTCGCCGCGCGCCAGGGTCAGCGCGCCCCCCGCCTCCTTGAGGTCGGGGTTCGACAGGTCGACGGCCAGGAGATCGTTCTCCTTCTTGACCGTCGAGCTGAGCAGCAGCGGCCGGCGCCCCCCGACCCGCAGCTCGAGGCGCGAGAGGAACCGGGTGCCGTCGAAGTAGATCCCCTGCTCGCCCAGCCCCACCGGCTGCACGTCGCCGTAGCGGTCGAACACCGCGAACATCTGCCCGTGCTTGAGGACCCGCGTCCGGTCGTCGGTGCGCGAGGAGGTCGCCTGGATGTAGAACTTGTCGTGGTGCTGGAGGAGCTCGTCGTCGTGGTCGAGGTGGTCGGTCACGGCGCGCCTCAGGCGGTCTCCGCCCCGGCCGCCGTCGTCTCGTCCCCCCCGAACGACGTCCCGGCGGGCGGCTCCCCCCGCACCAGCCCCAGGCGCCGCTGCCCCGGTCGGCCCCGGCCCGCCAGCAGGCGTTCGTAGAGCGCCAGGTAGTCGTTGGCCATCCGGGGAGCGGAGAACCGCCCCTCGAAGTAGGCGCGGCAGCGCTTGCGGGGGAGCTCGAGCGCGCGCGCCGTCGCCTCCACCGCGCCGTCCAGGGTGTCGACCACGTAGCCCGAGACCCCGTCGCGCATCACCTCCGGCACCGAGCCGCAGCGGAAGGCGACCACCGGCGTGCCGCAGGCCATCGCCTCGATCATCACCAGGCCGAACGGCTCGGGCCAGTCGACCGGGAACAGGAGCGCGCCGGCCTCGCCGAGGAAGGCGCCCTTGTCCTTCTCGCCGATCTCACCCACGAACTCGACGTGCGGATCGGCGAACAGCGGCTTTATCCGCTGTTCGTAGTAGGCGCGGTCCTTGTCGTCGATCTTGGCCGCCACCCGGAGCGGCAGGTCGAGCCGGCGCGCGATCTCCACGGCGCGGTCGACCCGCTTCTCGGGCGAGATGCGCCCGAGGAAGGCCAGCGTGCGCCCGCCGCTCGGCCGGAACGAATAGAGATCGAGCGGCAGCCCGTGGTAGACGGTGCCGCACCAGTTGGCGAACGGCAGCGGCGCCCGCTGGGCGTCGGAGATCGACACCACCGGCAGGTCGGCGAAGGCCCGGAACAGCGGCTGCAGATCGGCGACGTCGAGCCGGCTGTGCATGGTCGCCAGCTGCGGCGTCGGGCAGGCGCGCGCCTGCGGGAACGACAGGTAGTCGAGGTGGAAGTGGATGACGTCGAAGTCGGCGGCGCGGCGCCAGACCTCCTCCAGCATCGCCAGGTGCCAGGCCAGCGGGTCGCGGCAGGAGGCGTCGAGCCGCAGCGCCCGCGGCGCGCAGGGGACCAGCGACGCCCGGGTGACCGAGTCAGCGCTGGCGAACAACGTCACCTCGTGCCCGAGGTCGACCAGCGCCTCGGTCAGGAAAGAAACGACCCGTTCGGTGCCGCCGTAGAGCTTCGGCGGCACGCTCTCGTAGAGCGGCGACACCTGCGCGATTCGCATCCCCTCCGTCCCCTCCGGAGGGTCAAGCTAATCACGCTACTGAGGAGCGGCGCCGGGCGCCTTCGACTTCTCGACGGGCGCCGGCTGGCCCAGCAGGCGGGCCGACTCCTCGCGCGCGGTCTTGACCACGTCGTTCCGGGCCTCCATGTAGTCGCCGAAGGCCAGCAGGAAGTCCTCCAGGTCGAGCTGCTTCTTCCCCTTGCGCGACCGCTTCCCGCAGTACTCCCAGGCCTGGAGCAGCCGGCTGTTGTCCTCCTCGACGAACTTCTTGGCGATCCCCTTGAAGCTCTTGTCGGGCGTCGGCTTGGAGTCCTTGTCGACGCCGGTGACCAGGTTGCCGCAGGTGTCGCGCACCTTGGTCATGAAGGTCACCGCGTCCTTCTTGCAGGTGTCGGCCAGGTCCTGCAGCAGCGTCTGGATGTCCTTCTTCTTGTCCAGATCGGGGACCGCGCAGGAGAGGAACTTGGCGAAGGCCACCGACTCGGCGGTCGGATCGGCGGTGAAGGCCCCGCCGACCTCCTGGATCGCGCCGTCGACGTCCTTGACGGCGCCGCGGGTCTTCAGCTTCTCCGCGTAGCTCTCGAGGCCGCTCTTCATCTTGGGATAGGTCTCGAGGTACTTGTCGACCGGCCCCTTGAGCGCGTCGGGCAGGTCCGGAATGCTCGACATCGCCGACTTGGCGCTCTCCAGCTTGGGGATGCACTCCTCGATCAGGTGATCGGGGTAGGTCTTCTGCTGGGTGAAGAAGGCGCTCTCGATCCGCCCCTGGACCTGGTCGGCGCTGTTGAACATGCCGATGTCGACCTCGCTCGACATCACGCAGTTCCAGAAGGCGCCCGCCTCGGTCTTCTCGCGCTCGGCGAAGCGCCCGCCGGCGTCCATGACCGCCTGGGCCGCCGCGGTCTTCTTGCGCTGCTGGACCACGTAGAAGCCGCCGCCGCCCACCACCGCCAAAAGGACGATGCCGTACACCGTCCGCTTGCGCTTGGCCGCCGCGGCCCGCTCGGCCATGAGGCGCTGGTACTCGTCCATTCCAGGAGGGGGTGCTCCGAACGACATATCGTGCTCCTCTCGTCGGTGGCGCGGGGTGCGCCGGGTCCCGCAGAAA
>DASZVW010000439.1:0-6645 GCA_035546895.1 Polyangia bacterium | reverse complement strand
GAGGTGTAGAGCACGGCGCGGATGGTGCGGCGCGGGCGGAGGCCCAGGCGGCGCAGCGTGGCCAGCGACTCCATCACGATCGCGCAGCCGGCGCCGTCGTCCTGGGCCCCCTCGCCGACGTCCCAGGAGTCGAGGTGCGCGCCGACGACGACGATCTCCTCGGGCTGCTCGCGGCCGCGCAGCTCGGCCAGCACGTTGAACGACGGCGCCTCGCCGTGCGGGCCGTCCTCCAGCTCCAGGTGGACGGTGACCGGGCCGCGCGCCGCCAGCCGCGCCACGAGCTCGGCGTCCTCGACCGACAGCGCGGCGGTCGGGATCTGCGGACCGGGGCCGTAGTGCATCTGCCCGGCGTGCGGGGCGCCGAGGCTGGCGGAGGCCAGCGAGCGGACCAGCGCGGCCACGGCGCCGAACGCCGCCGCGCGCGTCGCCCCCTCGGTCCGGTAGGCGACCGTGGCGCCGTAGGCGGCGGCCGCGTTCGCGGCGGCGGGCCAGGGGTGGTCGAAGAGGACGATCTTCCCGCGCACGCCGGTCCCCAGCTTGCCGAGCTCCTCGAACGTCGAGACCACCGCCACCTCGGCGGTCAGGCCGCCGGGCGGCGTCCCCACGCTGCCCCCGAGGCCCAGCACCGCCAGGCGGCGCGGCGACGGCGACACCACCTCCGCCGACTCGCGCCCGCGGACCCAGAGCGGGACGTGGACCGGATCGAGCGCCACGTCCTCCTGGCCGTCGGCGGCGAAGGTGTCGTGCGCCCAGGCGATCGCCCGCTCCAGCGCCGGCGAGCCGGTCTTGCGCGGCCCGAACAGGTCGGTCAGCGCCGCCACGCGACGATAGGCCGCCTCGCCCCCGCGGGTGGCGCCCGCGATCCGCGCCGCGGCCTCGCGGTAGTCGAGCAGGTCGGCGTCGGCCGGCGTGGCGGCCTGGCGGTGGCAGCCGAGCGCCAAGGTCGTGGCCAGGGCGAGCGCGGGCGCGGCGGCGCGGAGCGGGCGGGGGTTCACGGTGGGAGAACATACGGGCGAACGGGCGCCGCTGAAAGCGTGCGCGCGGGGGGCGCGACGTCGGCGCGATTCTTGACGGGCGGTGCCGCGAGCAAATAGCCTCTCGCCATGCGCTCAAGGGTCAGGGTCCTCGGCACGGCAGGTCTCCTCGCGCTGGCGGCGGCCGCCTGCGGCTCCAGCTCGGGCAAGCCCGGCGGCGGGAGCAACGGCTCCGGGTGCGCCGCGCTGGGCGCGGACTGCGATCGCATCGCGGCCTGCGAGCCGGGCGCGATGGCGCTGTTCGGCTTCCCCGACAGCGCGACCTGCAAGGCGTACTTCGTGGACCAGTGCAACGAGGAGATCGCCGCGCCCCACTCGGGCCTGACGGCCTCCTTGGCCCAGCAGTGCGGCGACGCGATCGCGGCGGCGAGCTGCGCCGACTTCCTCATGACCGCGCCCATCTCCTCCGCCTGCCTCCCGCACGGCGGGACCATCCCGAACGGCGGCTCCTGCAGCACGCCCTGGCAGTGCGCCAGCGGGCGGTGCTCCGTGCCGGGCCTCAACCAGTGCGGGACCTGCGTGGCGACGATCCCGCTCGGCCAGCCGTGCGACAACAACGGCCTCTTGGGGGCCGCCTGCGCGGACGGCCTCGTCTGCGCGCTGACGCCGACGAGCGCGACGACGCAGGTCTGTGCCAAGCCGGTGGCGATGGGCGCCGCCTGCGCCGACCCGGCGGTCTGCCCCGGCGACGGCTACTGCGACCCGACCACGCAGGTCTGCAGCAAGCTCCCCGCGATTGGTCAGGCGTGCGATCCCAACGCGGTCATCTTCTGCGACCCGACACAGGCCGGGGCCACGTGCGACTCCACCACCGCGACGTGCGAGGCGGTCGGCGCGCCAGACGGCGGGTGCGCGACGGTCGACGGCGGCTACGGGACCTGCGGCAGCGTGCTCCGGCGGATCGGCGTGGCCTGCACGACCTACGACGTCTGCGCCATCGGCGCCGCCTGCACGGGCGGCGTCTGCACCGCCTGCGACGGGACGGTGGTCGCCACCTCGCCCGCCGCCGTCGAGCGCCGCCCCGCCACCCGCCGGCGCCGCCCGCCGCTCGGTTGGCTGCCGCCTCCAGATCTGCCTTGATCGCCGGATCGAAGCTGGCGCACCATCCCGCCATGACCAAGCGACTTCTCTCGGGGGGCCTGCGGGCGGGGCTGCTGGCGGGCGCGTTGCTGCTCGGCGCCTGCGGTCCGTCGATCGATCCGGCGGCCAAGGCCGACATCGACGGGCGCGTGGCGGCGCTGCAGGCAGGCGGCGGCGTCCTCCCGGCGCCGGCGACCTTCGAGCCGATGCCGCTCGCCGCCGGGCAGTGGGCGCAATACAAGATGGTCGACGACAAGGGGCAGCCCTCGTTCCTGACCTACAAGGTGCTGGGCGAGGAGGGGGGCGCGTACTGGATCGAGACGCTCAACGAGAGCTACTACGGCCGCACCGCGCAGAAGATGCTGCTCGCCTTCGGCAACCGCTTCGACCCCAGCCAGATCGAGGTGCGCGGGGTGATCACGCTCGACCGCCGCGGCAACGTCAACCCGATGCCGCCGGCGATGCTCCCGCTCCTGCAGTCGACCTTCAAGAGCGCCCTCGCCACGCTGGCGATCAGCTGGCAAGGGCTACCGCAGGAGTCGGCCACCGTGCCGGCCGGCCGCTTCGACGGCTGCTACCACGCCCGCACCGAGGCGCAGTGGGGCCCCTGGCGCAGCCTCGCCGACTCCTGGCGCCACCCGGCGGTCCCGCTCTCCGGCCTGGTCCGCAGCCAGGGCGTCGACCGCCCCTTCACCATGGACCTGGTCGCCTTCGGCGCCACCGGCGCCACGCCCGACTTCTAGCTCGGGCGCGAAAGCGGCCGGCGCGGTCACGCGATCGAGTATCCTTCGCGGCCTCGTGATCCGCCTCGATCAGATCAGCAAGCAGCACGGGCCGCAGATCCTGTTCGTCGACGCCTCGGCGGCGGTGTTCCGGGGGGAGAAGATCGGGCTGGTGGGGCCGAACGGGGCGGGGAAGTCGACGATCTTCCGGATGATCATGCGGGAGGAGACGCCCGACGACGGGCAGGTCTCGATCGAGAAGAACATCACCATCGGGTACTTCAGCCAGGACGTGGGCGAGATGAAGGGGCGGCCGGTGGTGGCCGAGGTGATGGCCGGGGCGGGGCCGGTGTCGGCGGTGGCCGCCGAGCTGAAGCAGCTCGAGGACGCGCTGGCCGATCCGGCGCGCGCCGACGACCTGGAGAAGATCCTGGCCCGGTTCGGCGAGGTGCAGGCGCGCTTCGACGAGCTCGGCGGCTACGCGCTGGAGGCGCGGGCGCGCGAGATTCTGGCGGGGCTGGGGTTCTCGCAGGAGGTGATGGACGGCGACGTGGGGAACCTCTCGGGCGGCTGGAAGATGCGCGTCGCGCTGGCGCGCATCTTGTTGATGCGCCCGGACGCCATGCTGCTCGACGAGCCGTCGAACCACCTCGATCTCGAGTCGCTCATCTGGCTCGAGGGCTTCCTCAAGGGGTACGAGGGGGCGCTGCTCATGACCTCGCACGACCGCGAGTTCCTGAACCGCATCGTCGGCCGCATCATCGAGATCGACGGCGGCGTCCTCACCAGCTACTCGGGGAACCACGACTTCTACGAGCGGCAGCGGGCGCAGAACGAGGCGCAGGCGCAGGCCGCCTACGAGCGGCAGCAGGCGATGCTGGCCAAGGAGATGCGCTTCATCGAGCGGTTCAAGGCGCAGGCGGCCAAGGCGGCGCAGGTGCAGTCGCGGGTGAAGAAGCTCGACAAGATCGAGCGGGTCGAGCCCCCCAAGCGGCGCAAGGCGCTCGACTTCGAGTTCCCGTCCTGCGCCCGCTCGGGCGAGGACGTCGTCAAGGTCGACGGCGTGCACAAGCGCTACGGCAGCCGCGTCGTCTACGAGGGGCTCACCCTCAACGTCCGCCGCAAGGAGCGCTGGGCGATCATGGGGGTCAACGGCGCCGGCAAGTCGACGCTGCTGAAGCTGGTGGCCGGCGACACCGCGCCCGACGCCGGCAGCGTCAGCGTCGGGCCCAGCGTGAAGCTCGGCTACTTCGCGCAGCACGCGATGGACGTCCTCGACCCCGAGCGGACCGTCTACCAGTCGCTGGAGGACGCCTTCCCGCTGGCCAGCGTGGGCGCGCTGAAGACGCTGGCCGGCTGCTTCGGGTTCTCGGGCGACGACGTCGACAAGAGCTGCCGCATCCTCTCGGGCGGCGAGAAGGCGCGCCTGGTGCTGGCGCGCATCCTCTACACGCGCCCCAACTTCCTGGTGCTCGACGAGCCGACCAACCACCTCGACATGGCCACCAAGGACATGATCGTGCGCGCTCTCGCCGACTACGAGGGGACCATGCTGTTCGTCTCGCACGACCGCCAGTTCCTGGCCAGGCTCTCGAACCGGGTGCTGGAGCTCGGCCCCGGCGGGCCCACCCTCTACGGCGGCGGCTACCTGGAGTACGTCGCCCGCAGCGGCCACGAGGCGCCGGGGCTGCGCTGATCGATCCGCGGCGCGAGTCGGACTATTGTTCGGCCATGCCGCTCGTCGCCGTCGCCCCCGGCATCTGGTCGCACGTTCACCGCCAGCGGCTTCCGGGCGGCGCGGTCATGCAGGCGCGGATGAACGTCGTCCGGCTGGGCGACGGCGCCTCGCTGGTCCACTCGCCGACCCCGCTCGACGACGCGCTGGCCGCCGAGATCGCGGCGCTCGGTCCGGTGGCGTACGTGGTGGCGCCCAATTGCTTTCACCACCTGCACGTCGCCCCGTTCCTGGCCCGCTTCCCGGGCGCCAAGCTCTACGCCGCGCCGGGGCTGGCGCGGAAGCGCCCGGATCTGACGTCGACGGGCACGCTGGACGACGGCGCCGCCGTCCCCTGGGCAGGCGTCCTCGACCACCTCACGCTCGCGGGCGTGCCCAGGCTGAACGAGGTGGTCTTCCTTCATCGCGGCTCGCGCTCCCTGCTGGTGACCGACCTCCTCTTCAACGTGACGGCGCCCGGCAACTGGATGACCGCGCTGGCCCTGCGGCTCATGGGGACCTACAAGCGCCTCGGGCCCAGCCGCCTCCTGCGGTGGCGGTTGACCAAAGATCGGGCCGCGTTGAAGGCCAGCGTCGAGCGGATGCTGGCCTGGGAGTTCGTGCGCGTCGTTCCCGGCCACGGCGAGGTGTTCGAGGCGCCCGAGGCGCGCGAACGGGCGCGGGCCTCTCTCGGCTGGGTGCTGGCCTGATGGCGCTCCCGGTCGAGCCGCCCGTGCTGCCGATGCTGTCGAAGCGCATCGCCGAGCTACCCGAGGGCGAGGGGTGGATCTTCGAGCCGAAGTGGGACGGCTTCCGGGCGCTGGTCTTCCGCGACGGCGACGACGTCACCATCCAGAGCCGCGACGAGAAGTCACTCAACCGCTACTTCCCCGAGCTGGTCACCGCGCTCAAGGCGGGGCTCCCCGAGCGCTGCGTCCTCGACGGCGAGATCGTCCTCGTGCAGGGGGAGGCGCTCGACTTCGAGATGTTGCAGCAGCGGATCCACCCGGCGGCCTCGCGCGTGAAGCTGCTGGCCGAGCAGAGCCCCGTCTCGATGGTCTTCTTCGATCTGCTGTGCGACGGCGATCGCGACCTGCGGGGGGCGCCGTTCCGCGAGCGGCGCGCCTTGCTGGAGGCGCGGCTCGCCGGCGCGCGGCCGCCGCTCCACCTGACGCCGGCCACCACCCTGCGGGCGACCGCCGCCGACTGGTTCAAGCGGTTCGAGGGGGCCGGCCTCGACGGCGTGATGGCCAAGCCCGGCGCCGGCGTCTACGAGCCCGGGAAGCGGGTGATGTTCAAGGTGAAGCACGAGCGCGAGTGCGACTGCGTGGTGGCCGGCTTCCGCTGGCACGCGCGCGGCGAGAAGACCGCCGTCGGCTCGCTGCTGCTCGGCCTCTACGACGAGGGCGGCAAGCTGCAGCACGTGGGCGTGGCCGCCAGCTTCACCGCCGAAAAACGCCTCGAGCTGGCCGCGCTGCTGGCGCCCTACCGCGAGGACGCCCTCGTCGACCACCCCTGGCGCGAGTGGGCGGCCGCCCAGGAGCTGGACGCCGCGGGGCACCGCGTCCCCGGCGTCAAGAGCCGCTGGAGCCAGGGGAAGGACCTCTCGTGGGAGCCGGTGCGCGCCGAGCTGGTGGCCGAGGTCGCCTACGAGCACATGCAGGGCTCGCGCTTCCGCCACACCGCCCACTTCCGCCGCTGGCGCCCCGACAAGCGCCCGGGCGACTGCACCTACGAGCAGCTGGAGGTGGTTCCCCCACACGAGCTCCGCGCCATCTTCGCCGCCGGGCGCTGACCGCGGGTGCGACGATCGGCGCTGAGGTCGCAGGTGCGCCGACTCACGAAGTTTTTTCAACGGCCGGGGCCCCTCGCGGCACTAACCAGATGAGCGATGGAGCACCCGGGAGCGGCCCCCACCAGCGTCGATGATTCGTTGTTCTCGGAGCGGGTCCGTCTCTGGCTGGACGAGGGCGATCGGCTGGAGGCCGAGGTCGCCGCCCGGCCCGCGGCCGAGAGCCCCGTCGAGCCCGGCCACGTCGGCCAGGCGCTCCGCCGGCTCGGCGAGCGGGCCGCGCGCCACCGGGTGACCGTGCTG
>DASZVW010000438.1:0-1705 GCA_035546895.1 Polyangia bacterium | reverse complement strand
TAACCCACAGGGTGACAAAGGACAGGGGGTTGGTCAGGGCCAGAGTTCGCGCAGCGCCGACACGGTGAAGGCGCTCGACCAGAGCAGCGGTGTGGTCGAGGTCGGGATCCCGGTATGGACGCCGACCCGCTCGGGGAGGTCCCCGGCAGGCGTCGCCGCGCGCCGTAGGTCGGTGAGGAGCGCGAGGGCGGCATGGCGGAGGGATCTGCGGGAGGGGACCCCGCGGTCGGTGGCGAGGGCCGCCAACGCCCAGGCGCTCCAGGCGGTCGGGGCGGTCCAGGGATCTTCGCCGCCCTGCCAGCCTTCGCCCGGCGTGATGCCGTAGCGCGTGCCGTCGTGGACGAGCCGGAGCAGCGTCCGTCCGGCCGCCGGGTAGAGCAGCTGGATTTCGAACGGGCGCACCGCCCAGCCGGCGGCCGAGTCGAGCCCCGAGCTCGGCTTCCCGGCCTCCCGCACCAGGCCGCGCCGCGTAAGGAATTCACGCGCGATCCACATGACCCGATGTTGATGGGCCGAAAACCCCTCTATATCAGCGGTTTTCGGCCCATCAACACGAGTGCCGGTGGCGGCCAGGGCGTTGCTCAGGTAGGTGCCGGGGGAGGACTCCTGGTAGTCGGGGCGGTCGCGCCAGGGGGAAGGGCCGTGGGGGGAGCGGACGCCGGTGGCGCGGGCGGCGATGTCGACCCAGCCGGCGGCGTCGCCTTGGGCGCCGCGGCCGGGGACCGGGGCGCCGGTTTCGGTGAAACGCGCGGCGGCGGCGAGGTCGAGGCCGGTCAGGAAGCGCGCGACGCGCCGGGCTTCGGCGCGGTGGCCGGAGGCCTCGAGGGCGAGGGCGGCGGTCGCGGCGTCACGGGGCCAGACGTAGGCCCAGCCGTCACGGGCGCCGGCGGCGACGGCGCCGGTCACCTGGGAGGTGAGCGCGTGGATCGTCAGCAGCGAGCGTCGATACAGGGCGTCCGCCCACGCGGGCGCGCCGCCGCCCAGCGGCCGCGATCGGTCGAGCCAGCGGCGACTTTCGGCGGCCGCGGTGCCGATCAGGCGCGCCGTCGCGGTGCCGGGAACGGGCGGGACGGCGCGACCCAACCTGCAGACCAGGTCGAGCCGCAGCGCCCGCCTCTCGCGCGCGCAGCGGATCCCGCGCGCGAGGTCGAGGGTGACCGAGGGCGTCGCGCCCGGCGAGGTCCGGACCACCATGGCGAGCGATCGGTCCGCGGCGGCGGTCGTCATCGTCACCCGTCGAGAGCCGAACCGTGCCACCGTCCGCACCACGTTCGTCCCCGGCAGGTAGCGCTGCGTCACCGTGCCCGCCCGCCACATCGGCAACGGCGGCCCGCCGCCGAGCCGTACGCGCGGCACGATGCCGGTGTCTTCCGGCACCGTCCCGGCTGCCTGGCGGTCGGCGGGGTTGTCGATCAGCGCCGCGCCCGCCGGTCCCGGCGCGCGCAGGTCGACCACGTCGCCGTAGGCGTCGACCGCCGCCGTCAGCCTGCCGTCCCCGCTCACCGCGGTGCCGAGGAAGGGGGGCGGCAGCCCCGGAAGCGCGGCCGGCGTACGCGGATTGCCGTCGGAGCCGCCGGAGACGAGCACGACGCCGACCGCCAGGACGAGCAGGCAGACCAGGGCGGCACGGGCGAATCGCACGCCCGAATGCAATCACCGAGGCTCTTCCGGCACCTCGCCGCCGGCCTGTTCGTAGGCGGCCAGG